>CAISVC010000483.1 GCA_903888815.1 uncultured Fibrobacterota bacterium | reverse complement strand
GCCGCGTCACCGTTTACGCATCCATTGACATGGATCCCGAAGATCTCCTTTCAATAAAGCACACATTCGCCTCCATGGTTCACAACGGTCTTCTCGTGGCGCAGGGCAATTTCAAGGACCAGTATAATTTCCGCGATTTCCTGAAATCAGAACTGGGGATATCGCTGGAAGAGGGACTTGAGGAAGGCCTTACCCAGCTCATTGAACGGATGGACGGTCTTGAATCCACGCTTGATCCGCAGAAGCTGAAGGATCGGCTGGAAAATATGAACGACCTCGAGGATTTCATTCCCACGCCGGCCAAGATCGTTCCGTTTCATTCAGAAGAGGAGATCCTTTCGCAGGAGGGGGATGTATTCTTTGCCGGGACCTTCAAGAACGTCGGCAATGCGGTGCTCGGCGTTCAGGCGCTGCCCATGCTCTATCAGGCGCACTATCGCGAGCAGGAGACAGGACGGATCAAGAGCGAAATCGAGTCGATCATCTCCCAGATTGAACGCAGCGACGCCCTCCGGGAAGGCGCGGCGCCGGCATTGTCGAAACCGAAGGCAACAACCGAAGGAAATCTGCTCAAGGAGTTCATCCCGAATATGCTTTACTCCCGGAAAGACCCGCGGGCATTCGAAGCGGCGGCAAAGGAGTTCCGGGTATTCATGAAGAAATACCGCTTCCAGGAAGACATCGAAGCCATAGTTTCCATCATCAAAGGCTCAGGGGAATTGACGGAAAATAAAAACAGGTTGCTCGAACTGTATGCCAGTAAAATAGCGTGCGTGGAAAAAGAAGATTTTACGAAGGCCGAAGAAGCCAGCCGGGAAATTCAGCGGCTTCGCGAAAACAGGTAACGGATTATCGGGATAATAACAATGGACCGTGATGTTGCTCTGCTGGTACGGATTATCGAACATACGCCGATCGGCATTGTGATTCTCACCACGGAGCAGAATATTCGATATGTCAATATGCTCGCCGCGCATATGTTCAACTGCGACCGCGACAGGCTTTTGGGAGAGCCGGTCGGCCAGTTCATCAATGACCGTCCCGGTGAAATACCGTGGCGGGAGCTGTGGCCTTCGATTATCGGCGGTAACATTCATGAAGTAAAAGTAGGCATTTCCCGGCGGGACAGCGAAGAGGTGACCTGCGCCGTGACCGCCTTTTATCTCGGCGGCAAAGAGGGCCAGCAGGATGCGGTGGTGCTTGTTTTCAGGGATATCACTCATGAGCTCAGGACCGACGAGCAGCTTGAAAAGAAAAATATCGAGATGGCTAAAATGAATACCGAGCTTATCCGTTCGAACGCCGAACTCAAGCGGCTTTCGGAGATGAAATCGAATTTCCTGAGTATCGCCTCGCATGAGCTCAAGACGCCGCTGACGTCGATAATGGGATATTCTGATATCATCGTCGACAATATGAAAGAGCGGCTTGACGAAGGGGTATATCGAATGATCGAAAGCATAAATCGTGCGGCCGGCCGGCTCAATAAAGTGATCAACAATATTCTGGATGTGACGAGAATCGATCAGAAAAAACTGCGCCTCAAACCTGAAATGTTTCTGCTTTCTTTCGCCGTAAAAGACTGCATCGAGGAGCTTACCCAGCTGGCCGCCCAGCGCGGGATACGGTTTAACTGTTCTTTTCCCGACAATCTGCCCGAGTTCTACGGCGACCGTTCGCGTATACTGCAGGTTTTCACCAATCTTTTTACCAATGCTATTAAATATTCCCCTGATGGATCGGCCATCGAGGTATCGGTTGTTGCCGAAGACCGGAACCGGTTCCATATCACGGTCAGGGACCAGGGTATCGGTATTGATACCGGCGACCAGGAGCATATTTTTGATCCCTTCTATGAAGTAGGCGAGATCAGCAAACACAGCACCGACCAGATGAAATTCAAGGGCGGCGGCATGGGACTCGGGCTGTCAATTGCGAAAGGAATCATCGAGCGTCACGGCGGGCGTATCTGGGTGGAGAGCGAAGGGGTCAGGCCCGGCGAATTTTTAGGAAGTACCTTCCATATTCTTCTGCCGGTCTGGTCGGAAATCGGCTGGGATGATCTCGAGAGAGAGCGGGCGACATCTGTTTCAGCAGCCATGAGGATAGTGAAGCCGGCAGATGCCAGGGGTGCTCCGGGCGGGAACGGATCGCTTGACGAAGGAAAACCAACCATCCTTCTTATTGACACCGATCATGAGGCGGTTGAAGTCGCCCGTATGGTGCTCGAAAATGCCTTTACCATGATCACAGCGCCGACCGCAGAACTTGGATTGTCGCTTGCCTTCCAGCGCAAACCCTCGATGATCCTTCTTGATTCATTTCTGCCGGGACTTGACGGATTCCGTATCTGCAATATTCTTCGAAGTCAGGATGAAACCCGCACCACTCCCATTATTTTCCTTTCCTCAATGATCAGGCGGGAAGAAATCGAAAAGTGTTTTGCGTGCGGTGCCGACGACTTCATCGTCAAACCCTTCAGCGGAAGGGAGCTTATGGATAAGATCTGGCAGATACTGATGAAGAAAAAGGCCGATACGGTTAAATAATAATTGAAATTCATAGATTTGCTGCAGGCCGTGCCTGCTATTTCTTTCTCCTTGTTCGTATCCCCATCAGCACTTTCAGGTGATTTTCAGACGGTGCGACTGATTCGTAGAAAAGGACGAACGGTGCAGTAACGTCTTCTTTCCGGCCGGACACGAATTTTTTTAGCTTTGCAATTGCTATTTCGCGGGGGTTGCCGGGATTCTGTGTAGATCGGAAGAGCGTCGTGTAGGGAAAGAGTGT
>CAISVC010000482.1 GCA_903888815.1 uncultured Fibrobacterota bacterium | reverse complement strand
CCTTAGCCTTAACCTGTGTTATCCGAGCGCCGGACCGTCCGCTGCGAGAGACCGCCATGAAGCTGCGCGGCACCTCGATAATTTATGCAGATACGGAATTCAATTCCGGAATTGCACGGGACGCATTCAACTCAATCCGCTTTCAGGAAATCATCAACCGAGAGTCCGGACTGTCTGATTATTGCCCGCAGGGTACCCTCCGGCATGCTCCCCGAATGGTTGGGTATCGTGATATACCGGTTTGTTGCAGGATTGTACCAGATTTCATGGCTTCCGGCTGCGTGGCGGTCAAAAGCAAAACCGAAACGCTTGAACCGCCGTATTATTTCACGGTATTTGAAATTCCCGAGCTTTCCCATTCTTAATACTCGAGAACAAGGGGGTAATCGAACTTGCGTGTAACAGGTTTAAGCGTCCTGGCGGTGCTGCGCTCTTTTTGCGCATCGAGCAATTTACGGGCAACATCCCTCGCAATCTCCAGGGTTTCCCATAAGGTTCTGCCCTGGGCAACGAGCCCCTGAACATCTCCGGAGGTGGCACAATAGACGCCCTCGGGCAGCCGTTCGACATGAATAGTAATCATTTTTTCCATACCTATACCCTCTTTCAGGATACCGGACCTTGAATCCCCCGTGATTATTGCTTTGGAGTTCAGGGGGTTTTGCTGTTTATTGGTTCTCCTTCTCAAAAATAATAGACGTGAGACGGAGAAAGACGTTGAATCGTCCCCCTCCGTAGCTACTGCGGCCACCTGCGCTCCTAAGCCGGAGCTTCGGCGGCGGAGCGAGGACGGGTTGAACAGCCGCAGGGGTTCACGTGAGCGACCTTACCCCAAAAAGTATCACACTTGCAAGCGGATGAAATTTTTCCATAGGACGCGCTAAAAAGATCGTTTAATGTGTTACGTTTAACGGTTTATGGTTACATCATTTTTTTGTTATTATATAAAACCTGTTCGTATACTGTGTGAATTCGGGTTTCAAAAACCTTTCTCTTTTCCAGACGGAGCAGGTTGAGATAGTTTCTAATTACAGAGGGATATGTTTGCCTATTGCGGAAAGAAATTTATCAAAATCGCCGAGGCGAGATTGCAGTATCGTATGCAGCTCTTCAGGATCGACATCCCAGTACAGGTGTACAAGCCTGTTGCGGAAACGCGCCATTTTCATCAGCTCATCTGCAAAGGTGTTTTCGAGCACGGACGCTTCGCACAGTACGGCGAAAGAATCCGCGTAATCATCAGGGGCACGGAGCTTATTGCGTGAAATGAGATGATTGTTGATGTCGATTATGGCTTCTATTGCCGCGATAAAGTTATACTTTGCGCTGCTCATTTTGTGTTCGTCGCAGAGGAACGATTTTCGGTCAAGGGCGGCAAGTTCCGATAAAAGGCGCACTGCCGAACGAATAGAGCTTATCAGTCTGTTAAGCCGTTCGTGGTCCGCCTGCAGTATCATGCAAGTGCCTCTTTCAGATACTCTTCCCTGCGCGGTTTAAAATCAAAATATTCAACACGGGAAAGCAATTCAAAGTCCTCCCGCAGTTCAGGAGAGCGATCGAGCAGGACTCTGCCCCGGGAGACCACCCTGAAACGGAAAGGCAGGGGCGCAGTATTTAAAATCTGGACATCGATCGTTTTTTTCAGAAGAGTTTCAATTTCCTGCTCCAGGGGAATTGAGAAATCAAGGTCGTTGGACGCCGCGTGGTCCCGGCGATCCATGAATGCCGGTTGCAGATAAACCGCGATATCGATATCGCGTGAAGCGGGCAGGTCAAGCGAAGAGCCGTGGAGATAGGCAAAAACTATTTCGCGGTGGTGACTGAGGACATCGGTTAAACTATTCAGAGAGGGTTCTTCGACCATAGTTCCGCCTTGTTACTGCCATTTGGAAAATAT
>CAISVC010000481.1 GCA_903888815.1 uncultured Fibrobacterota bacterium | reverse complement strand
AAGGGACTGGAGCGTGCTGATCCCAAAAAAAACCCCGACTCCTGCAGGGCAACCAACCTGCTCATCAGCGGCGGTATCAAGGGGTTCGTCGCGGCGCTTGAAATCGACCGGAAACCGATCAATGCGGCCCTGAGCGGGCTCTCTTCGCTGAAACTTCTGAAAAAGGCGGTCGAGCGCGACACCACGATGAACGATGCCTACCTGGGGCTGGCGCTGTTCAATTGCATTATGTCAAAGGCGCCTGGCATCGTACGGGGAGCGCTCGCCATTATCGGGAGAAAGGTATCGCTTGCAAAAGGGGTGTCGTATCTGCGCGCCTGCGCCTACCGGGGGTGCTATACAAATGAAACCGCCAAACTCTGCCTGACCGAATTCCTTTCGCCCTACCCTGGTAACGAAGCGAGGGAGAAACGGATGGTCATCCGCTCGCTCGAACGGCAGTACCCGCACAACCCCTTTTTCACGTTTCTGGAGTTCGAGGAGGATCTCTGCTTTCACCCCCAGAACCTGTTCGGCTTTTCGTTCAAAGAACGGATCCAACGGCAGATCGGGCAGTTTGTCGTGTCCGACTACAGTTCGAAATGCTATGCAAACCTCGTGAAATGGCAGTACCTGCTCATCGACCCGTTTCCTTCCGAAGAGCTTGCGCCGGACAAAACCTTCAAGCTGCGCGGTTTTGCCTATTATCCCGTGTTCCTGCAGGCCGCGCGGGAGAGAATCCTGCACGGCAATGGCAGCACGGAAACAAAAACCGACCGCGCCCGGCGGCTGCGCTTCATCGCCGCCATGGGCGCCAAAGCGGAACGGATGCTTGACGCATCAGACTACATGCCCGCGAACCAGAAGGGGTTGTATCTGTGGCACATCCGTGATGCGCTGAGAATGGATCAGGAACCTGAAAAATAAGCTATCTTTATTGCTTATGACCCAGCAATCGTCCATACTTCCAACCCGCGAACAGCTGCTCGACCAGGTGAGCCGCTTCCCGGAAAGCCCGGGCGTTTACATTATGAAAAACGCCTCCGGTGGGCCGATCTATATCGGCAAAGCCGTGAACATCAGGAGCCGCGTGCGGTCGTACTTTTCCGACACCCATGAAACCCGCGCCCAGATCCCGGTCATGCTGCGGCAACTTGAGTCCATCGACTGGGTCGCGACCGGCACCGAAGCCGAGGCGCTCATCCTCGAAGCGAATCTCATCCGGCAGCACAAGCCGCGCTACAACATCGATCTCCGCGACGACAAGCATTACCCGTATATCAAGGTAACGGTCCGGGAGGCGTTCCCGCGCCTGCTCGTGGTGAGAAGGGTCGGAAACGACGGCGCCCGGTATTTCGGGCCTTATACGGACGTAACCTCCATGCGCCGGCTTGCCGTATTTGCCAGAAGAATCTTCAGGCTCTGCGACGGTACACTGCCGCTGTCGGCAGCAAAAAAAACACGGCCCTGCATCAACTATGCCATGCACCGTTGCAGCGGCGCCTGCACAGGCACAATCACACCGCAGGCATACCGGGAACAGGTGGATCAGCTGCTGCTGTTTCTTTCCGGCAGGCGCAACGACCTTCTGGCAGACCTGCGCGAACGCATGGAAAAGGCTTCGGCGGAGCTGAAGTTCGAGGAAGCCGCGCTTCTCCGTGACCAGATCAGGCTTATCCGCGACGCGTCGAGGCTGCAGCAGGTGGACCTGCGAATACCCGATGTCAACTGTGACGTCTTCGGTTTCGCCGGAGGAGACCGCCATTGCTGCCTTGCCGTACTCGCGTTCCGCGAGGGTCTGCTTCTGTCAAGCCGTCATTTTATATTCGAAAAAACACTCTGGGAGCTCCCGGCATCAAACCACGACAGCGTCATTCTGCAGTTTTACCTTGAAAAAAGCCTTGAACCGCCGCAGGAAATACTGCTGCCCGGAAACGGACGGTTT
>CAISVC010000480.1 GCA_903888815.1 uncultured Fibrobacterota bacterium | reverse complement strand
TGTCGCCGTTCCAGAGGAATTGCCGCAGCTCCAGGGTATCGCGGCTGAACGAAGGAGGCAGCGAAACAATAAGCGCTTTCGCATCAGACAACCTTCCGGCGCACTGGTACAGGGCCGCGGCATCGGTTTTACGGCTTTCGTTCGAAAGATCGGCCCGGCCGAGCCAGACAAGCGCCGAATCGTTTTTACGCAGCGCCTGATATGCCTGATACAGGAGCGCGGCCGCACCGGTTTTGAGCCCGGGACTGCCGGCGCGGTCATAGGCGACTGCCGCCGGAAGGACCGCCTCTGCATAGAAACCCCTGCCGTACCGCTCGCGCGCCATATCCAGGAGCCGCGGAATGAGCCGCTGGGAAGTGGCCGGAACCGCTTTCAGCACCTCCATCTCGGCGCTGTCCAATCCGCGGCGCGCGCAAAGGTTGGCGAGCCAGAGCTGGAGGCCGAGGGTGTCAATTCCGCGCCGGCTGAAAACATCTTTTTGAAACGTGCCGAGCGCGGCAGTCACGGACTCCGCCGGAGCGTTCTCAAACAGCTGGGAGAACTGGCCGTAAACGATATGGATCAGCTGCGGATCAACGCCCAGGACCCTTGAATAGAGTCCGGCGCTTCCGGAATACCGGTTGAGCACCACCCTGACATGCGCCCACCGGAGAAGGTCTTCGAGGTTCAGTGCCTTGTACCGGTCAAGCACTGCAAACAGCGAATCCGCTTCGGCCGGCCGGTTGTTTCTTTCGCATTCGCCGATCTGGCTGAATAATCTGAGCTTCTGCGAAGAGGTAATAGCAGCTGCACCTGAATCCGGCATGTTTACTGCAAAGCCAAAAGATGAAATTAATAAAACAGGGATTAAACAGAAAAGATATTTTTCTGGATGGCTGAGCCGAGTGTCGGGTCGCTCCCTCAGTGGCATACGTATCTTCATTTGACCGACACTCCCATGACGTTATTATTGCAGAAAAAATTAAACAATCCTTCCACAATCATATCGACTTCTTTTATGCAGGGGTCACCGAGGTTGTCAAGCGAACATGCCCCCGCCCGACGTGGTCGCCGAAGCCTGCTTCTGGCAGGTAAGGCGGAGGGCGCCTACACGTCAATGGGTGTAGGTCAGAGAGCGAGGCAATCTTCGGTGATCCCTGCATCCTATTTCTCCAGTGATATCCGGAAAAATTTTTTAAATAATAGACACGCCCAAAACATTTTTTAATTCTCTCATTTATTCATTCTATTACGTTATTATTACTGACTTTCACATTTATCCTTCCGAAACTCTTCGTATCGCTCCTGTTCCGGGCCCATTCGAGGGTGAGGGTGCCGACTTTTGCCGGAATCCGTATTCCCGCGCCGTACCCTAAAAAATCCGTACGGTCACCCCAGCGCACCCTGGTCAGCGACTGCTTGAAACCGAAGCCGTTGTCGAGAAAAATATATGCCGATCCCCGGGCGCTGAAATAATACAGGTACTCAAGCTGATCGTACTCGACGGTCCTGAACGCAAATCCTGGTTCATTCTCCATATACCCTCGTACCGAACGATACCCGCCGACGCGGTACATTTCCGGGTCTCCGAGCACTTTTTCGTCCGTCACGAGGTTTTGAGAAATCACGCGGAGCCGGAACGCCTGATGGTTCCATACCGGGACATGAATGCCTCCGGTAAACTCGACATGGGAACGGGTATAATTCCTTTCCCGTTCGGCAATGCCGCCCCCGGCGGCAAGCGCGAGCTCGCTCGAAAGAGCGCTGTCCCTGAGCGGTTCCCGCAGACGCGAAAGCAGGAGTTCCGCACCGAAATACTGCCATGACTGGCCGGTCGAATCCGTCGTCGTTTCAGAGCCCTTGAAGCACAAACCCGCATTCCAGCTTTTCTGAATCTCGGTACTGGCGGCCGCCTCGCCGGAAAGATACCCGTAACTCCGTTCATGCACCTCAAGCCCGAGCGACACCGATGCCATGAGCGGATAACCGAAGAGCCAGGGCTTTGAGGCCTCGACATGAAATTTCTGGTAGGTCCTGTCACCGGCATAGAGGAGCTGGGCGCGTTCGCCGGAATGAAAAAGATTAAGCAGTGAAAGCCTCAGATCGCCCTGAAGGAATATCGCTCCGCCCTGCTGCGTATTCAGCCCGAGCGCGCCTTCAATCCCCAGACCGGTCCGGTCTTTTACAAGAAAAGGCACAACTATATACTCAATATCCCGTAAAGCGGCTGAATCGTTCCTTTCGCGCATCCCGTCCGGGAGCGCGGCGATCTTCCCTGCCGCTGCACAGGCGATATACTGCCGCCGTGTCAGAGCCTCCTGCGTCCCCTCGATTTTCCTGACATCAAATTGCTCCCCTTTTTTCACCAGCACATCGTGCAGCAGCAGCTGCTGTTTTGTCGATTTCGCGCCCATGAGCCGCGGAGCGGCAAAAAGGCACCTTCGGTCAGGTTTCACGAAGAATGTGATTGCCAGCGAGTCGCGCAGCAAAGGTGTGCTGTCTCCGCTCAGCGGTTCGATCGAAACTGAAATGCCCGCAAAAGGATAGCCCTTTTCCGCCAGGCGGCGTCCGATCTCCGCAACCCTTTCCCTGATTTCACCCGCATCGTACCGGCGCGGGCAGTCAAAAGCGGGAATCGAATCAATCGTGGCCGCGGCAATCCCGGAAATATTTTCTGAGGCGACAAGGGCGCGGCCGCCCGGGGTCACCGTAATGTGTTTCCGGGGCAGCGTATCCATCCGCGCATGGAAAAAACCGAGCGAATCGAGAAAATCCCTGACGCAACCGGCGGGCGGGACACGCGGATGCTGCCTGAGCAGGCTTGCAAGCGCGCCGCACGACAGCACCGCTTTCGGACATTGACAGGATACTATAGTCGAATCGCCGAGGAGGATCCGCTGATCAGGCAGATCTGCGGTATATGACGGGAGGCTGCAGCAGACAGCGGCGAGAGCGAACCACCTGAGGCACCTGATAAAACGCTCCTCCCTGCAACGGGATGATCGGAAACGGCTTACCCGCCCTGACGGCGTCTTCGTTCAAGTATCTCTTTCCCCATCACCGAGTACTTCGCCACCGGGACCTCGTCAAGCCGTTCAGGGGAAATCAGTTCGCCGGTTACCTTGCAGATACCGTAGGTACCGTCTTCTATCCGCTCAAGGGCCTCGTCAATCGATTCCAGGTACTTCTGCTGCCGTTCGGCCAGCCCCATGGAAAACTCCCGGCCGTAGGAAAGCGAGGCGACATCTCCCAGATGATAGGTGTACCGCGAGTTTTCTCCTGCGGCATCGGAAATAGACTGCTTGAGATTATTCTGCTGAAGCTCGTCCATCTCTTCCAATACCTTTTTCTTTTCAACCAGAAGCTTTGCCTTGAAATGATCCAGCTGTTTCGCTGAAAGCCTTTTCGTGATCTTCGGTGCAGGCTTCGGTACAGGCTTCGGTACAGGCTTCTTTGTAACCTTTTTTATAACCTTCTTTATGACCTTCTTTGCGGCCTTTGTTATTACCTTCTTTACAGCCTTCTTCGCAGCTTTTTTTACCATTTTCTTTACAGATTTCTTTTTCGCTGACTTGTTCAT
>CAISVC010000479.1 GCA_903888815.1 uncultured Fibrobacterota bacterium | reverse complement strand
TCAGAAAAAACCTGTTCGTAAACCAGGTATGCTCCAATTTTAAAAAAGCGTCTCCGGCCCGGAAAATTTCCGTGAAAAGGTTTTTAACCGCAGTGCCGACAAGGCTGAAATAACAGAGAAAACGACTGGAAGAGCTGCCCTCAACCCTTCTGAAATCACCCTGATAATAAACGCTTCCCTTGAATCGTCCGGCGAACGATGCTACCTCATCCGGCGTGGGCAGGCCGTGGAGAATATGCTCGTTTAGATAAGCCTTGACTGATGGCTCAAGCCCCTGGCCGCCTGCGATAATTTTTTCCGCTTCTATATGCCCGGGAGTGCCGAACGGCGCGCATACCACGGCGCCCTTGCGGCTGACGCGCAGGAGTTCGCTGATAAAAAGCGGCCGGTCGGTTTTCGGCAGATGTTCGATGGTATCGCAGCTTACCGCCGCATCAAACGAGCCGTCCTTGAACGGCAGCACGACGCCCGAATACCGTACGTCCGCGGACTTGACGTTGATGGTGACAACAGGGACTTTTACAAAAGAACTGAAAAAACCCTCGCCGCCCACGTCCAGAATATCGGACGGCCCGAACTTTTTTATCAGATCGGCGAGGCAGCGGTGGCGGATAAAGGTGTCAAAGCCGCAGAGATATTTGGAGAAAGGGCGCGTATATAGTGTCATGCAGAACCTTGTGTTTTTTCCTCGACTTCAGTCGCGTATCGGAAAAAGCTCTCCAAGCAGGGACATGAATTTTTCCAACTGCAGGTCCGGCCGGAAGTAGCGGCTCTCCCTGAGGCGGACCATACCCATTCCGTTGAGAGAAGAGAAATAATCTGCAACCAGTCTGCCGGCCTTCGCCACCCAGGGGTTGCGGGAGAAACGCTCACGAAGCGCCAGGGCGTTGTTCCACTCCTGTTCGGAGGTCACGGCCATTATCGAATAGAGATCGAGCGCGTGGTAACGGCCGAAATCCTTGTCTTCATCGTTGAAACGATCGCTGAAGGCAAAAAGCTTCATCATGAGAAACGAATAAGGGTGCGGGAGAAAGATCTCGCTTTGCATTTCAACGCCGGTGCTCGATGTACCTGAAAGCGTGATGGGCAGAAGGTTTTCTTCAAGGGTCGGCGCTTCGTCGACGGGATGTGCGTGGATGCCGACGGAAGGATTCGGCCGCACTCGCCTCCGGTCGGTCTTCACCGGCGTGCCTGAAAAACGGTCACGCGCCCCGGTAAGGATATCGATTTTAATAAGGTCTGTGCCTTCACCCGCTGAGACGGACTTGAAGAACTGATACTTCTCGGCGCCCGGCACTGCGCGGTAGCCGAGTCTGGAAAGTGCATCCGATAACGGTTTCAATTTCTGCTGATTGATGAGGAATTCGGGACGCAGGAACAGATCAAGATCGTTCGTCGATCGCGATTCAGGCCATACGCTCAGAAGCGTGCGTACACCGGATTTCCGTACCTGCTCGGTTCTGAGAAAAAGGCCGAACCCTCCACCGATGATCAGCCGTAAATCGGCGCTTTTTATTTCCCGGAGCAAATCAAGCAGTGATGCCCTCAGATCAGGGATGGTAATCATGGAACCTTCGTCCGCACGCGGTCTACAATTACGGTTTTTATACGCTGAGCGGTTTCCCGGTCGCGTTTATCGCCCTGCATCAGTTCAAGAAATGTCTGCACGGGCGAGGCCCAGCAAAAACCCTGTTCCCGGCGGGCGTCGAAATAGACCTCGGCATCCCGCGTCTCGATGATTTCGAGGTTGGGAAAACGGTCCGACGCTGTTGCCGGGAGTCTTTTAAGGAGATCGTCGGCGCCGGGACAGTATATCGAAAGCATTTCTCCCCGCTGCATGACCGCATAGCGGGAGACCGAAGACAACCCGGTTGCCATAACAGGCAGGTTCTGCGCAAGGGATTCCCGCAGCAGCAGCTTTTCGAGCGGCAGTTTGCCGGTACGGACCTTTACTGCGATGGAAGCCGCGCACTGGGGCTGGGTGTAATTAAGCGCCAGTTTTTCAAGAAGGACATCAGGCTGAAGCAGGCGCAGCGCCCCTTTTTCCCGTGCTACGAGCAGGTCCTGTTCCATGCCCGCAAGTACCTTGGACACCGTTGCAAATGTCAGGGGTTTTTTCAACGCCGCCGCCGCCAGCGTATCGAACGCTCCGACCGTTTCCACGGCATTCTTTACTGAAGATAAAACGGGGTACGACAGAAGCATCCGGCCCACCAGTGAGCTGTTTTTGCGGTAGACGTTTTTGATCGGCGCATAGGTAGAAAAGCAATTTTTATTTCCGCTCCGTGCGATGAATAAACGGCCGGGTATGATGACCACACCATTTCCGCACAGATCGATCCCGCTCATGCCCGACCGTTCCAATTCCCCCAGGTGGTCACCGGCGAGGAAAGGCATCATCACCATGGGGCGGCAACCATCGGGAAGGCGCGAGGCCTTGAGCACGCTTATCGCGGTGAAAAACGCTTTTGGAGTAGACAGCGCCATCGCCGCAACGGCGAACCGCGCCTTTGCCGCGTCCCAGGCGCCCTCTATGATCGCATCAATACCGTTTGGGGCGGCGGCGGGAGGGGCCGCTTCCAACAGGCGGAACGTAAGCGGCGGAAAGGCAATTCCGCCTCGGCGAATCATGTCCAGCATCGCGGTTTTCGAAGGCTGTTTCTTGTTTTTAATCATATTCCTAAACAGGAAAATAGCATTTTATAGGAAAATAAGCAAGAAGTTTGACGTCCAGAACAGCGGACGGCCCGAACTTTTTTATCAGATCGGCGACACAGCGGTGCCGGACAAAGGTGTCAAAGCCGCAGAGATATTTGCTGATAAAAGCAGGGATTGCCGGTATTTTCATCGTGTAGAACCATGATTCAAAATTTTGTTCGGTTTGAGAGAATCATCCCTTTTTACAGATAACGGAAAATGAATCAAAGGGTAATTTCTTGCTGATTTTAGCAAACAACATATCCGTACGAATACACCATATTGAAAACCAAGAAGGCAATTTTTTCTGTAACAATATAGAAAAAAAATCAAAAAAAGAAGAAGAAAAACCGAACGGAATAATAACGACATTGGCAAATAAGTGAAGGGCATTATTTTTAAATTCAACGGCATCTATCCCGCCATGGGCTTTGGTAGGGGTTGGATGCAGTACCGCGCCGCGGATTTCCATGTGGTCCAGCCTGTTAAACTCATCTTCCGGCATATCATAAGAAAAAACAGTGTTCCATCCTTTTCTTCCCGATGCTATCTTTTTACATAAAAGAATTAAACCTTTACGATCACCATACCTTCGCGGAATATGATGAAACCTGAACCAGAAATCACAATGCTTATACAAGGGTTCCCTGATTCCTAAAAAAAGACCGGTGGTCCGGAGCAACCGGTAGGCTTCGGAGAGAATAGGCTTATCATCAGGCAGATGATGCAAAAAAGAGCTGCATACAACTATATCAAAACGGTCATTCTTGAACGGGCACTTTTCCGCATCGCATTGAACTATGAAATTGTCCGGGAATATTTTTTTGTACTCCTTCAGCATTTCGAAACTGATATCGGCGACGAAATATTTCTTAACTGAGAACATTCCGGCCATTGCTTTGCTCGCAAAACCAGTACCGGCACCAATTTCAAGAACCGTGATTTGCAGAGGGGTCTGGAAATTTATTGATTTAAACAATTTTGCTATTCTATATCGCTCTGTTGAGATATGTTGCCGATGCCGGCCCATTTCAGTATCATAGGTTGACACCGCATCAGGGTTATAGCCTGAGATATTCGCTTTTTTACTATCAATCGGCATTTTTCCTCATCATGATCGCGGCGTCATCATTTCGCAGGCCTTTTTGAAGACTTCATCCGCGGAAATGTTTTTAATACATTTGTTATCGCAAAAAGAAGGCTTTACGGAAGATGCGCATTGTTCTCTGCAATCGATGTCGACGAATATGGGATGCCAATTTTTCACCAATGGTCTCGCCCGCTCCGGCCATTCAGGGCCGTATATGACTATTGCAGGGCAGCCGACCGCGGCTGCAACGAATACCGCGGAAGAGTCATTGCTGATAAGCATCCGACATCGCTTGAGCAACGGCCCCAATTGAACAAAAGAGGTTTGATTTACACAATTGATAACCCGTTCCCGGGGCACGGCTTTTATTATGGAATCAGCGATTGCCGATTCGCTCGTAGTTCCTAAAAGAGCTAATCGGGCTGCCGGAAAGCGGCTTAGTGTTTTTTGAGCAAGCTCAACCCATCGTTCAACAGGCCATTTACGGTTTGCCCAGGGACGGTATTGAATATTTTCACCGCCTCCCGGGAATAATGCGATCAATTCTCCTTTTATCGCTTTTACCAGAATATCGATCTTTTCTTCATCGCTATTGCTCCAATAAAGTTCTATCGGGTAATCATCGGGTATGAGAGCACTATTCCCGATTAAATTTAAAACAGCATAATAGCTTTTCTGTCGGGGTTCCCTGGAGTTTTCTGGAACGATAATAGCTTTGTGAAGGAAAACCGACTTTTGCAGATTGTTAATCAGTCCTATGCGAAAAGGGATGTTGCCTAACCACGCAAGGAATCCATCTAATGGGCTTGCATTGAGGCATACGGCCATAGTATACCGACCCTTTCGCAATGATAAGCCACATTTTAAAATTGAAAGCGGTTTCTTAAGCTGCAACGTACCGAATCTGTCCGCATCTATGATTTTATTAACTCGGGGATTATTTGTTATTGCCACAGCCGCTTTTTTAGAGACCCAGTAATCAATGACTGCTTCCGGAAAATTTTCCTGAATATATCGCAGCACCGGCGTAGTTTGAAGGATATCGCCGAGAAAGCCGTAGCGCATAATAAGAATCCGTTTAAAACCCGCTTTCCCGTTTTTGCCTCTTATGATAAGAGAAAACAACCTGATCACTTTCCATATCAGATTAATCAGCATATAAGTATCAAATTACCTGCGATAGTATGTCAAAAAGTTCAACCCTGGGACAGACGCCGGGAATGCTGCTGATGTCAATGCCGGCTTTCATTAATGGTGGTTATTGTTGATCTTTTCCGTTTTTAAAGCCCTTTGCCCGGCATATCAATTCAAGCCAGGGAAGAAGGCATACTGCCGCCTTCCTGCATCCGCCTTTGTTTAGAATGGTTACCAGCGTTTTCAAAATCATCCCCGAAAGGCCGGTAAACATGATTTTTTTGATACTGTTTTTTAGAATGTCCCTGCCTTTCCAGGGTAAAATGGATATTGAATGACATTGCATCTTATAGAAGAGCTCCGGATGGAGTTTTACAAACAGCGCCAGAGAGCGGCCGGATGCATACGCCTTGGAGCAGATGGTATCCAGATTTTCGCTGAAAAAATGACAGCCGATCGCTTCCGATGTATGGGCGAACCGTATGCCCTTCGAATGCAACCGGTACCCTAATTCCGAATCTTCAAAAGAATACTCTTTAAACCGCTCGTCAAAGCCGTTGCTCTGTTTCAGGACAGTCGTGGGTATGGAAACATTACCGGTAAGAAAAAGGCCGAAATCCAGAATGTCTTTTTTTAAACGATCATGAATCCGCTCATAGTTCCTTGCAATATACCGGTGCCAGACCGTGTTCTCTATTTCCTTTGCAGGGGGTACTGCGCCGACGACCACGCCGCCATGAATCTCCTTTTGCTTTTCATAATGGGCGTTGAGAAGGCCGGGAACAGCCCATATATCGTCGTCAAGCATTAAAATGTATTCACCTTTAGCTTCTCTGATTCCCCTGTTTCGTGTCGCCGCCCTGCGGAGATTTTCTTTGTTTTGCAGCAGCTTCCAATTCGCCCGTTTGCCCTTGCCGAATCTGAGCTTCGGAAGCTCTTCGGCAGGCCCGTCGTTGACCACGATGACTTCAAAAGCAAAATTGCAATTCTGCCGTTCAAGGCACTCCAATGTTTTTGCGAGAACATCGGGGCGGCGGAAGGTCGGGATTACCACGCTGAAGACAAATCCGCTCACTTTGTATTTCCTGTCAATTTACCGTATATGTCAAGCAGTTGTCCGACATGTCGTTCCCAGGTGAAATTTTGTTCCACGTGCTTTCGTGCAGCCAGGCCCATCAGTGTTATTTGCGAAGGGTTGTCGAGAAGGCAGGCGATTTTTTCTGCAAGTTTGACCGGGTTTTTATTTTCGACAAGAAACCCGGTAACACCGTCAACAATCTGCTCCTTGAAACCGCCGCTGTCATAGGCGATGACCGGTACTCCCGCAGCCATCATTTCCAGGGGTACCAGCGGGAACGGTTCCGGGTAGGTTGACGGCACGAGACCGATGTCCATTCTCCGTAGAAAATCAGGCAGATCTGCGTGTTTTATAGCGCCCGTCAGTTCAACGCATGGCAGTTTTGCCGCCATTGATCTTACCTTTGCGTCGATTTCGTCCGCGTCTCCCCATTTACTTCCCTTGTAGTGGCTGTGCGCGGATCCGCCGTACCAGAGTTTGAAGTCTTTCCGCTTTTTGTAAAGAATTTCAACTGCCTCCAGAACGTCGTAAATGCCCTTTTCCGGAATCCAGCCGGCATAAAAACCGATGTTTACGATATCGACGATTTTTTTATTTTCCCTGGGCTTGATTGTATCAACGTCGGCGCCGTTTTACACAACGGAAAGCTGCG
>CAISVC010000478.1 GCA_903888815.1 uncultured Fibrobacterota bacterium | reverse complement strand
GTCCATGCGGCTTTGCAGCAACGTGCCAGGGCAGTCTATTATTCAGACCGCGCTGGGCGGCTACCAGAGCATTTATGACCTTACCAAACCAGGCGGCCGGCTGCATGAGCAGCGCGACCTATGCTATTCTTCAGTAAGCCGGATTGAAGGTATTTCGTGCGTAAAGCCAAAGGCAGCATTTTACCTTTTTCCAAAGATCGATGTGAAAAGGTTCAATATAAAGGATGACGAAAAGTTTGTGCTTGATTTTCTAAGGAGCGAAAAGGTTTTGATGGTGCATGGCCGGGGTTTCAACTGGTCTGAACCCGATCACTTCCGCATCGTGTACCTGCCGTCGGTGGAAGATATTGCTGAGGTGATGGAAAAGCTGAAAAAATTTCTTTTAACATACCGGCAGAAATAGAAAGAGTGGCGTTCTCTTCCGCAAGATTTCTTGACATTTGTTTTCCGGAGAGAATCTTTTCCTTGACAATACCAGAAAAATAATGGTATATTCTATGCAGGAGGTAGTATGATTCGAGTTGTGCGTATCGTTGTTGTCACCGTAGCCTTATTTCTTCTCGCATGGGTGATCAAGGAGGTATTCGGCATTGGTGATACAAACAAGACGGATGAGCTGGTGCAAAAAATCAGAATGAACGGTGTGTAAGGCTAGAGCAGGTCGTCTCCTCTCATAGTGGCTGCTTCTGTTTTCTGAAGAAAGTCCAGTATTGTCTCCGGAATTATCATTAATTCTGACCAAATCGTTTCTCTATTGAATTGGCATTGTTGTATATTTTACCCTGGTTTTTATTGCGATTGTGCTAAAACAATTCATTGCGGAAGTGGTGGAATTGGTAGACTCGCTAGGCTCAGGACCTAGTGGGCGCAAGCCTGTGGGGGTTCGAGTCCCCCCTTCCGCATATCCTCTTTTCATGCCATTGAATTCAAATGTGAAATAATGCAGCAGCGACACTTTTCCATAGAAATTCTGCCGCCGCCGGTAGTTGAAAAAATTGCTGCCGGCGAAGTGATTGAGCGTCCGGCGTCCGTGCTTAAGGAGCTCATCGAAAATGCGATAGATGCCGGTGCAACAGAAATCGAGGCGCTCGTGGAGGGGGCGGGATTCTCGAAGATCGCAGTTACGGATAATGGATCCGGCATGTCGCAGGCGGATCTTGGCAAATGCCTGCGGCGCCATGCCACGAGCAAGATCAGGAGCGCCGACGACCTGTTTGCTATCACGACCATGGGGTTCAGGGGAGAGGCCCTGGCCAGCATTGCAGCGGTCAGTAGGTTGACTGTAGCGACATCGGCGGATAAAAGCGGCCTCGGTTATGAAATCGCAAGCGAAGGTGGCGTTCAGGGCCAGACGAAACCCGTTTCTCACGGACAGGGAACCACCGTCGAGGTACTCGACCTTTTTTATAATGTACCGGCGCGGAAAAAGTTCATGAAGAGCCAGCGCAGCGAGCAGACTGCCGTTGTGCGCGTTGCGGAACAGGTCGCGGCGGCTTTCCCATCCATTCACTTCAAGCTTACCGTTGACTCCGACCGCGTGCTTGACCTGCCGGTCGCCGATTCGCAGCTGGCCCGGATCGCGGCAATCGGCGGGACGTCATTTGCAAAGGGCCTTATCGAATGCGAAAATTCCCGGCCTGGCATAGAGGTCATCGCTTATATCTCTTCGCCGGAACTCCTTCAGGCGAGGCCGCGCTACCAGAGTCTCTATGTGAACCTCCGGCGCGTTGACAGCGATGCAGTGACCTACGCCTTACGCGAGGCATTCGGACAGTTTATAAGCAGCCAGTACCGGCCGTCGTTTTTCTGCTTTCTTACGGTTGATCCATCGCGCATCGATGTCAACGTGCATCCCACCAAACAGCAAGTGAAGTTTGATGATGAGCGTGCGCTATCCGGTTTTATTTTTTCGACGGTAAAGCAGGGGATCGGCGCGAAATTTGTTGTCTCATCCGATGTGTTGGGCAGGGAATCTCAATCGCCTGGTTTTGGCCGGGAACCGCAAAAAAGTGCCGAAGATCCGGTTCAGGAACAGCTGCATTTTACCAAAAAGGAATCAGCCGGGAACATGCATCCGGAACCAAACCACAATGTGGTTGCCGAAACGATCATTCCTTTCCCAGCCTCCCCAAAAACCTTTGACCGCGCCGCCGACAGCGGCGAGCCACCTAGGGATCAGCAGGAACGCGAAACAGCATGGGATCTCATCTCCTGCTATCAGATCCACGAAACCTACATCTTGGCCCCGATCAAAAACGGTATTCTGCTGATCGATCAGCATGCAGCGCACGAGCGAATCCTTTTTGAGCAGGCGCTCGATGATGTGGCGCGGGGTCGTGCCGCATCGCAGCAGCTTCTGTTTCCGGTGGTGATTGAATTCTCCTCAATCGAGAAGGCGGTGGTCGTTTCCGGACAAGCGTTTATTACCGCCTTCGGTTTTGAGATGAGCGATTTCGGCGGCAACTCGATTGCCGTGTCGGCGCTGCCGTTTTTCATGAGGAGCGGCGAGGTCGAAGATACCCTGCGCACGATGGTACGGTATATTTTAGAAGAGAAAGAGCGTGACGCGCTCCATGAGACCGAAAAGCGATTCGCGGCCGCTTTTGCGTGCGGCGCGGCGATCAAGGCGGGCCAACGGCTCTCCCAAGAGGAGATGAATGCGTTATTGAACAGCCTGTTCGCGACTAAGAATCCGTATATATGTCCCCATGGCCGTCCCACGCTCGTGAGGATATCACTTGACGAATTGTCACGTCGCTTTTTGCGCTAGGAGACCGCATGAGTGATCAAAACGAGAAAATTGCGGC
>CAISVC010000477.1 GCA_903888815.1 uncultured Fibrobacterota bacterium | reverse complement strand
TTTCAAAGCCTGTACCTGATAGCGATAATTATTGGGATAAGGCGTGGTATAGTACTCAAACTCGCAGGAAAGCACATCGAGCGCTTTGAACGCCGGGATATTGAATCCGAACGTGACTGGCATACGCTCAGACAGCTTGTTATAATAAATCCCCTGGTTCTCCAAACCTAAAATATTGATTTCGCCGTAAACCTTTCCGTCGTTTGCGCCGAAAATATTTGCAGCGTCTCCGGAAAAAAGACCCTTTGGATCGATGCTGAGGCGGCCCATGAGTTTTATGCCTTTAAAGGTATAATAAGCCGTATCGCCGTTTTTCAGATACGTCGGAACGGAATCTCCGAAAGGATCCTTTTTCCGGGTGGTAAGATTACCATTCGCTGGAGTAAAGCGGGCAAGATCAATGCCTCCTCCGATATCCAGGACTCTGCCGACCTTGATGCTGCTTATCCAGGAATAGGAAAGATCGTAAAAAGGATACATCTGCATTTCAGTAGTCAATAGGATGTCGTTTTTCCAGATATCAAACGCAGTGGTGCTGATTCGCAGGCCCGTAAGCGTGGCGCCGGTCGCGTCTAAATTGGTTTTAAGCCAGCCGGGATAGGTCCCGCTCCTGAAGAGATATTCGCCTAAGTTTCGGACGTCGGGGTTGTATTTATAAGGAAAAACGCCGATGCCGATTTCACCCCTGAAAACGTCATCGGAAATTTTCAGAAAATTATCGTGATCAAACGAGAAAACATTCTCCGCCTGAGCCACATAAACAGAATTTTCCCCCAATGCGGGCTGCAGCGGGCCGAACATTTGCGGGAGCAACGGGTGGGTATTGAACCACAAAAAGCCTTCCACGCCTGCATGAATTGATATGTGCCGGGTGATGGTGTGATCAACGATAAGATCAATTGCTACATTGTTGTATATTTGGGGAGATTGCTCCACTCCCCAGCATTTGGACGACTGGATTCGCGTCATTTGAATAATCGTGCAGCCGGACAGTGAGAAATCAGCCGGTTGCTTTTGAGCCGTCTTTTCGCCTTCCGCCTCGTCCGCAAAAACCTGCGGCCCGAAAAATACCGCTGCTGCCAGAGCAATGGAAAAAAAATGCTTTTTCAAAGCAACCTCCCTTGTTTAATGTGTGGAATGAGTAAACATGCAATATTTCCTTTATAGAGGTCAAAATTCAGCAAAAAAAGGACGATTGAGGAAGATGCCCGGCATTTCCTCAATCGTCCGATAATATAATAAAATCACTCACACGCTTTCGGCAGAAAAACACCGTTCTTTTAGACCCTTTCCCTGAACCCGGGTTTTATTTACTTTCTAAGAACCTTCTGGGCGATGTTCCCCTTTTTATCAACCACGAAATAAATGCCTCTGGCAGTCGCATTCAACTTATTAAAGGCCGCCAGGTCTCTTCCGCTGCTGACCCCCAGTAAGCGTCCACGGACGTCAATAATCTTATAAACAGCATCCGGAAGGACGCTGAAGTTTGAAGAAACAGGGATTTTATAATACACAGGAATAATACCGGAGACAACAACCGGTATCAATCGCCAGTCATAGTTGGAATAGGCATTTGTCGGCGTTGTGCTGGTGTCGGCGGCGCATGTCTGCCACGTGACCCCGGCATCATGATACCATTGACTTATTCCCATGCAGGCGTACCGGCAGCCGAAAGGCTGCATGCGGACGGCGAAATTCGCCCAGACAAGACTTGCTGCGGCCGACCATCCGAGTTCTTCGCATGCGGACTGGCGCGGCCACATGTCTCTGTCGGCCAATCCGTTTGCCGGAGTGGTCATTTCGGTCCACATAGCCCCTTCAACGCCGAAATGATTCGGGATCGAGCCTGAGGCGCTGTAGGTTACCTGGAGCGTTACATTGCTTGTGCACCAGTTATTGTACCCCGCGCCTGCCCCTTCCGACTGATCATAATAGAGTCTGTTGCACCAGGTAAAGACGGAGTTGGCATGGTCATTGCCGCTGTTCCAGGTCTGGGTTATTGAGGTTGCATTGCTTGTATAATTATATATATCTTCCCATCCCATCGCTCTTCGGCCTAAAGCATTAATAATAGCTTCGGCTCTTTTAATAAAATTGCTGTACGCAGTGCCCCCTACAGGGCATTCGTCTCCGCCCATATGCAGATAGGTACCGGGGAATAGAGCAGCCATCTGGGTCCAGACCGTCCGGACAAAAGTGTCGACTACCGCTGAAATAGGATTAATGGACAGACAGCTGGATCCCACACCAGTGCCCGAATATACATTACCACAGGGATTCCAGCAGTTACTGGAAATAGTGATTCCTGCCTGAGAGAATGAAGCGATTGCTGCCTGAATATGCCCGGGCATATCGATTTCAGGAATAATTGTGAGTTTCCGCTCGGTAGCGTATTTGACCAGCGAATCCCTCACCTGGGCCTGGGTAAAAAAGCAGTTGGCGCAGGCTCCTCCGCATTGGTTGTTGCCGCCGATAGTTGTCAGATTATTATACGCCGTTATAGTCGTTCCTGTGGCTGACGGAGGCGGGTATACCTGAATGCGCCATCCCTGGTCGTCGGCTGCATGCAGATGCAATATGTTCCCTTTGAAAAGCACTATGCGGTCGATAAGCTGCCGCAGGTACGTCATATTATGAAAATGCCTGGCAATGTCAAAATGAGTGCCCCGGTGAGCGTATCTCGGATAATCCGTGATCACGCATCCCGGAAGCTTCTGCGGCGCAGGAATGTTGCGCCCGCATTCGATTTGCGGCGGCAGCATCTGGCGGATCGTCTGAATGCCGTAAAACTGGCCCGTGGTCGTCTGGGCGGCAATAAGGATTGAGTCTCTGGTAACGGTTAACACATATCCCTCGGTTCCCAGAGTAGCGTTGGTAATAATCAACAGACGAACGTGCGCGGCTGTCCTGCTCGATGTATGAATGGCAGTATCGTAGCTTGCCGAATTGGCAGCGTGCATCTTGTCAAAAAGCTGCTTGACCCAGCACACGCTTGAATCGGAACGTGCTCCGTCCGAGTATATAGAGACCTGTTTTGGAACCGTAAAAGTATCGGTTCTTACCGCCAAGGTAACCGGTACAGGCACAAGATGATTGAGATCAGCCTGCACGCCGGCCGTCAAAAGCCCAAGCATGACGCACATGCTGCTGCCGGACAATTTGATGCGATTCATACTATCTTCCTCCTTCCGGGAAAATAAGCGTTAAAATGATCAGTTACAGGAACCCTCTACCCGAAGAATGCGCCTTCAAAGACATCCTTTGTTGAGATTTGGTGTATATTTCAACCACAACCGGTTTAAATCGTTATCGGCAGTGCCAACAGAACAAATACAACACGGCACTTTTTGTATTCCCCATATTGTATATACAAGTTTGTAATCACAGCACCCCTTTCCCCCTCTTCCCATTATATATAATATAATACAAAAAGTATAAAAACACTAAAAATGTTTTTTAAAATCCCGCCTTTGGGGACGAAGCACTTAAAAACCGGCTGTTTCCGTTATATAGATTTTTTGCTCACCTCATCGGAGCGTTTTCTTATAATTTAAGTACCATGACCGGCAGCTTCGACGACACCTCCAAGGAAGAAGTACGTCTGCGCGCCGACATCGCGGCAGTTGTCGGCCGGTATGTCAAGCTCAGGCAGTCCGGCCAGACGCTGAAAGGACTATGCCCCTTCCATAAGGAAAAGACTCCGTCGTTTCACGTCAATCCTGCCCGCGGCTTTTTCCATTGTTTCGGCTGCGGCAAAGGCGGCGACGTTTTCAGATTCCTGCAGGAAATCGAAGGCATAAGTTTTCCTGAGGCGCTCAAAATGCTCGCCGACGAGACCGGCGTCACGCTCACGCAGCGGCGAACCGGGCAGCCGCAGCCCGACGAACTTTCCGGCCCGGCGCTGTCCAAAACTGCGATGCTGGACATTCATAAAATCGCCGCCGACTACTTTTACCTCAGAATCAGGCAGCACCCCGAAGCAGTCGAGTACTTCAAATCGCGCGGCCTTGCCCCCGAAACGGTGCGCGATTTCAAGTTAGGGTTCGCCCCGCCGGGCTGGTCGTCGCTCATAACCTATTGCGGGGGAAAAAATATCTCTGCGGAATCGCTGGCGGCCTGCGGGCTCGCGATCAAAAAGGAAGACGGCTCTGTCTACGACCGGTTCCGCGATCGGGTAATGTTTTCACTTATCGA
>CAISVC010000476.1 GCA_903888815.1 uncultured Fibrobacterota bacterium | reverse complement strand
TGCTTCGCGTCGAGGAAGAACGAATTTCAGAGGCGTAAAGCGCAAGATGAGCAAATGGCCGATACGCAACAAAAGTGCCGGGAAACGCGGAAAAATGAAGTTACGCTATAGAATTGTACTCATTAAGTGAGCAGTATTGCCTTTAACCATACGAATGCAGTCCGGTTAGAAACATGGACGAGAAAAAAGTCAGGAGCGCGGCGAGGAACCCGGCGATGCTGAGAACATGCGGCAAGCGTCCTTGTGATTGCCGGTTAATACGCAGATGCAGGAAGGCAGAGTAGATGATCCACACGATGAGCGAGCAGGTTTCTTTTGGGTCCCAGCTCCAGAACGATCCCCAAGCCCGGTGCGCCCAGATCGCACCTGCAAAAAGCGCGCCCACGGTAAAGAGCACGTACCCGACCACGATCGAACGGTAGGCAATGGTATCGAGCCGCGGCAGGTCCGGCAGTTTTGCATAAAGGCGCCTTCCGGGTTTAAGGGCGGACTTGATGAGAAACAGGACGCTTGCCGAGCAACCGATCGCAAACAGTCCTTCGCTTGCCGCCGCGGCGCTCACGTGAATATAGAGCCAGTAGCTCCGCAGTGCAGGCATGAGCGACTGCGATCCCTCCTTTGGAAGAAGCGCAACGATGAGCATGAGCATGACAATTATAACTACGTTGAATGAGGAAACGAAACGGTTCCTGACCGTTCTATCGACGAAAAAGTAGCAGAGCGCCGCAAACCATGCCAGAACGATCATGTATTCGTACAAGTTTGTTATCGGCAGATGGTTGAATTCGCGGGTCCGCAGGACCAGGGCGGCGGCGTGCATGACAAATGCGACTCCCATGAAAGCGGTCGATGCGACCGAGACGGTCTTCTTTCCGGTCGCGAGGAGAATGAGCGACGAGAGCAGGGCGCAGCCATAGCCGATAAAGGCGAAATAAAAACAGTTGGTGGAGAGAAGTGTTTCCATGCAATCGTCTCCTTCAGGTTGCTATGCTGTTTTCCGGGACCGATGCCGTCGAGTCAGGGGGCGCTTTGGGGGTCCGCCTCCGGAACGGAAAAAGAAAGGTAAGCATGAGCCCGAGCGAAACACCTGTAATGCCGGTCCAGATGAATCCGGTCCCGACTTTTTTCCGTACCTGTATTCCGCTGTAAAAGGCCGGATCATAGGATGCCACAGTAATGGCATAACCTCCGAAATTAGTCTGCGAACCGAGGTAGTGCAAGAAAATCCAATGGGAAGCGATGGCGGAATCGTTCTGGAAAAGCACCATATGGAAGGCCGGATTCGCATGTTCGCGGGACCGGGAGGCGACTTCGCCGCTCTGTATGTCAATAACGAAATCACCTTCGAACCGGTCGCAGAGCAATCTTAAGCTACTGTCTGCAAGGGTAACCGTTTTCTGAAACGGAAGCGTGCCCGCATAGACCGTATCGTCCGTGGAATCGGTGACGATATACGACAACTGTTTGATGACGTCAGGCAGGTTGCCGAACATGGTCTGGTAGAAGAAATAGCTCTTCCAGACAAAAGGGGCATTGACCTTTGTTGTTCCGCGGGAAAGGCTCTTGCCCTGTTTGTCGAGCAGTTCAAGTTCGCTCCGATAGTTGGCGACCGCGCCTAGTGCATCCCGGGAAATGACAAAATCATGCAGCATGATGTCGAAACCGAATGTTCCCGCCGGCTGTTTCTCTCCCTCGGTAAGCATGACGACGAGTGTTGCGCCACGGTAGTGCTGGACGATCCCTCCGGCGACTAAAAAAAGCAGGCTTACATGCAACATCAGGGAACCCATGACGCCGATGTTCCAGAAAGGAAAGGTCGGTGCGCCGGAGGCGCCGATCAGATGACCTGTAAGAATTGAGACTCGGTTGCCGATGCAGAAAAGAAGATTAACGCAGAATAGGGCGAGCGCGACCGTAAACCCAACCGACGAGAAAACGTGGTTCCAGCCGCAGGTCGTAATAACCGCCGCAAAAACGCTTCCGTATTTCTGCGTGTATTGTTCAATCTCCCCGTCTTGAGGAATGACCACGCCAATCAGAGAAACCAGTCCCAGGAGGGCAAGGATAATCATGAAAAACCGGATTGAGGAGAGGAAGAAGAAAAGTTTTCGCATAAAAAGAGCGGTTATTCGGTAAGTAAATGGTTCCTGTCATAAGGTGTTCCGGCTTGCCGACCGCGGCGTGTTCATGAAGAAGCACCTCGGCCCGTGAACATGGCGCAACGGCGGCAATCGGTAATTAAGCGGGGTTGGCAATAGCAGCGGTGTTTACGTTCACTTTCTCCGCGACTGATGGACCTTTTAATTTCTCGATAGCGGGGGCATGCATTTAATTCATTTATTTACAGACCTGCCTGTCCGCCTTCGCCGCAGTCCCGAGTTTACATCGGGACAGAGGCAGGCGCGAAGCCGCTTCCACCATCCACTTATAGATAACCTTACCCGAAAGATCAAATCACCTATCAGTTAACCTGATACTTTGCATAAAAAGCTTGGGCGTGGTCCCGGTAAATACCTTGAAGATCCTGTAGAAATACGAAATGTCTTCAAACCCGGTTTCAAAACATACGGTGGTAATTTTAATAGGATCTTTATTCCATAGCAGTTGTCTCGCATGATTGATGCGAACGCCATTCAAATATTCCACAAACGTTTTTCCGGAGATCTTCTTGAAGATCCGCATGTACTGCCTTTTGCTCACGCAGGCCATATGCGCCATTTCGTCGAGCGTGAGCCTTCTGTAATAATTCATATCTATGTAATGAAGAGTATCTAAAACGTTTTTTTCGGTACTTGCAAGATGTTGCTTTTCCATGTTCGGTGAATCGGTGCTCAAAAGGCTTCTCTTCAGCAGGAGAAGGATTTCCAGCAGTTTGATTGCAAGAAATTGCTGAAAATCGATGAGCTCGCTTTTTCTTTCAAACAGCATCTCTTTTAATAACAGGGGTACGTCTCTAAGGTAATATTCGTCGGTTGAAATAATCTTTTTATTATCATTCAGCTTTTGCAGAAATTCAAGCAGGGACACGCCAGAATTCAGGAAGTGGAAAATAGCGTCGGAATAGTTGATCACGCACACCGTCGGTTCGCTCTTGTCGCCGTATAATAATAAGTGCCGTTCATTTTTATTTACAATTATCAAGTCGTTTTTTTTAACAATATATGAGTTCTTCTGGAAAAAAATCCGACCTTCGCCGTTGATGACATAAAGCAACTGATTGGTGGTGTGATAGTGATACGTATATGGCTGGGAACCTATATGCTTCTTTTCGTAAATGTGGACCTGCCGGTCTGGCGGCAGCACATTATCGACCAGTATTTCGTTCTTGCTGAACAGTAAATCTGCTTTCGGTTTTGATTTTTTTCTTGGCATAGGAGATTCCGCAGTGGAAATCCTGTTATTTAAAAAATAGTTCGCGGCTTATATGGTGAGTTTAACAAAGCATGAACGACGGATTATAGAAAAATAAAATCATCGCTGGACGCGTGCGCTTCCGCCTTTCATCACCTTTTCAACCTCTTTAAGCGAAACCATGGAGGTATCGCCGGGCGTGCTCATGGCGAGCGCACCATGGGCGGCGCCGCAATCGACGCAGTATTGGGGATCTTTTCCTGCCAAAAGGCTATAAATGAGCCCGGAGGCGAAACTGTCCCCACCGCCAACCCGGTCGTAGATTTCAAGATCAGTGTATGTGCGGGACTCATAAAACTTTTTATCGGAGTAGAGTATCGCCGCCCAATCATTGACTGTCGCGGTTTTTGCATCGCGGAGGGTGGTTCCGACAGCTTTAATATCTGGATACGATTGCACTACCTTTTCGATCATTTTTTTAAAGTTCACGGGGTCAAGACCGGAGAGATTTTCATCGACCCCTTCGACCTCGAACCCAAGGGCCGCGGTAAAATCCTCCTCGTTTCCGACCATAACATCCACGTAACGGGCGATTTCGCGGTTGACCTCCTGAGCTTTGGCCTTACCGCCGATCGATTTCCAAAGCGATTCACGGTAATTCAGGTCATAGCTGGTGACGGTCCCGTTGGACTTTGCCGCTTTCATAGCCTCGATAACCACCCCGGCCGTGGAAGGCGAGAGAGCCGCAAAGATGCCGCCGCAGTGAAACCAGCGGACGCCCGCATCCCTAAACAGGGCAGTCCAGTTGATGTCACCCGCCTTTAATTGAGAGGCAGCGGTGTTACCCCGGTCCGAAACCCCGAGCGCCGCACGAATGCCAAATCCTCGTTCGGTAAAGTTCAGTCCAACGCGCACATTGCGGCCTATGCCGTCGAATGGCACCCATTTGATGTTCGAGGTAGCGACCCCGCCCTGGCGGATGAGGTCGAGCAACAGAGCGCCGACATCGTTATCCGCGATCGCGGTCACGATCGACGTATCCAGGCCGAAACAGCGCTTGAGTCCGCGCGCGACATTGTACTCGCCGCCGCCTTCCCACACTTTGAATTCTCGAGCGCACCTGATACGGCCGTCGCCGGGATCGAGCCGGATCATAACTTCTCCAAGGGACACTTGGTCCCAGGCGCATTGCGTTTTCGGTTTTATCGAGAGGGGCATAGCGGCTCCTTTAGTAGGAATAATTGTTTTGACGATTCAGTTCCGTAGATGAATGCGTTTTTGGCAACAATATAGGTACATTAGAAGTGTCAACAATTCCATTGATATGAAGGGTATCATTGACAAATCGGCCAGCCATCGCGCCGGTCGCTTTACCGTATCCGGGGTGGCATTTGCCGCAGTTGTTGACAGTATCCCGCTGCTGCGTGTAATTGTGGTGGTTCTGCATGATCGCGCCGGTGTCGTGGCAGAACTGACAGTTTTTTCCTATATTGACAGGGGAAGGATACGTGATCGGGGCATGGGTGCCCTGTTTAAACGCGCCGTGGCAGTAGACATTTGAGCAGGTGCCGGTCGCCGCATCGTACTCGCCCCTGCGCTCCTGATCGAACAATCGCGTAAACGCCACGTCCACTTTGCCGTTTTGGTGCGTTTGGGCGTTAACCGCAAGATTCTTACGGTATCCGGCATGGCAGATGGAACAGTCGTCGTATTTTTTGTGCAGAAGATGGAATGCGTCAGCGGCTGGCGGTACGGGCGGCAGCCCATGGCAGATGCCGCACTGCGCGGCATCCGCATCCGGATGATCCCTGTTCAGTTCGCTGCAGCTTAAAAACAGGATTCCCACAATCGCGATGGTCGTACCGGAGAGCTTCCTCATGGCCGCCTCTCATGGCATTTGCCGCAGGACAATTTGCTCTGATGGCACATGGAACAGTTCATTGCGCCGCTTCGCGCGTCGATCCCATGCATGAACTTATACCCCGCGGGATGGATTTTAAACGCGGTCTGGCCAAGATGACATTGATTGCACTCCCTTTTATCGTGACACTGGTTGCAGCTTTTTCCGTCGAAGAGCGACTGTTCGCCATGGCCTCCACGAACAAGCCATTGGTGCTGGTGGGACTCGGGCTTTATCTGATTAACGTCATTGTGACATTGCGTACAATTTTTAGGGGCCTTTGCGCCGTTATGGCACTTCATGCACACGTCCATTTTCGGAAAATTATCGGATTGCTGCCAGAATTTTTCCTCTTTGCCTTTATGGCATTCGGCGCAGTCTGGTTTGCGATAGAGATGGTTCACGTGGGAGTGTCGCACAACGAGGAGTTTAATATCCCTTTTGCTCATCGTCTTTAAAAAGTCACATTTCACCTTGTCGCGGTGGCACGATGTGCAGCGCATGTCCATATTTAGCTTCTGGTGGCAGGAACCGCACCTCTGATGCATCTTGTCCAGACCATCAACACCCTTATGGCACCGGGCGCACTCCTTGATGCGCTCATCATTGTTTTTCCGGTGGTGGCAGGTGATGCACGCGATTTTCTCCCGATCGTGGTGGGTGAGGTGGGACATGAAAACCGGATAAAACGTACACTCGGTCTTTGTACCGAAAGCGCCGGTATCCTGCGGGGTGATATGGGAATCGATCCGGTGGATGCAAACCGTGTCAGAGGAGAATTTTTCCTCACTTTCTCCGGCACCAATGGCTACCGGTGTGAGCAGGAGTGCGAGCACCACGATGGGAGCACGGAGGTGGAAGAGACTGCTCCGTGAACGGGTATAATTCCTTAATCTTCCGTTCATTTGCCCTTATCACTTTCAAGCGGTGAAGATTTCCAGAATGCGGAAAAGCTAAGCCGGGTAAACAGCCACAGCCGGATGTCGCGACTATAATAAGTATTTGTCAAATATTCTAACCTGGGCTCAACCACTAAATTGAGACCGGTCCGTCGCAGCGGCACGAACCATCGCCCTTCGAGTGTGTAGGCAGCGGCATCTCGCATAATTGATCCTGTACTGTCCGCTTCATAGTGCCAGAACGAGGCCGAAGCGCTGATTTCGGCAACTTCATGCAGCCGGAGCGTATAAGCGGGGACAAGGCGCCTGCTCTTCCCTGAAACACCCTCCACCGAGCCGAAGCGCAATGACGCGCCCTTGAACCAAACCGTTGCGTCGAGATCGTTGTCGTTCCCTTTTGCAAAAAACCGCTTCGCATAATCAAGGTACAAAAAGGCGTCGTTTGAAAGATGGAGACCGGCCCTGCCTCCGGCCTCGTTAAAACGGGTGAGAAACATGCGACGGTAGAAATTGAGCGAATCGAGCGCCCATGACTGGCCGAGGCCATACAGCTCCAAGGATAGCATTTTCAGCGGTGAAGAGCGGAGCCGGACCGAGTAGTACTCGAGTGACTTATGAGATGTTTCGTACCGGAATACCGATGAGATGTCGGCATAGCGGTTGACGTGCGATTTGAGGCTCGCGGCAAGCCGCAGCTCCCGGTTCCCGTTTTCGTCCTGCTCTTCGTGCGCGCCGATCCCGACTACGGTCGTACGATGCGGCCGGAGGTCGGCCCAAAATCCCGCTTCAGCCGCTTTACCGTTGAATTCCACCGGCGTTGAGACGAATCGCGACGGTATTCGCATGCCTCCATAGGCGCGTGTCGACAGCAATGTTCCATTGTAATGCAGCACCACGCCGTCGAAATAGGACGGCGTAGCGGTAAATTCCGATAAAAACTGTCTGCCGGCGGTTAGACCGACATTACCAAGGAGTTTCTGCCAGTCAAGGTAGAGCGATCCTATATCAAGCCGGCTCCCCGACGCGGGAGCATAAAAGTTCGTTACATTCAAATCCGCCACGCATGAGAGATCGGTGGTCCCGGGATTGCTTAAATCGATGGAGAAATTTTCATAAAAACGGCGATCGTCCGCAGCGGTATCAAGACGATCGTTGATCAACTGAGAAGCGTTTTCATGCGAAATATCGAGCGACAGCGGTAGCGCCTCCTGTCTGGAAAGCGACAGCAGGAGCGCCATGGATAAAATTACGGATGGATTCGCATGCTTCATAGTCATATCCCGGCCATGGTGACGGGTTTCTTCGTACCGGTGCAATGCACCGCGCAGGCGATGCACGGATCGAATGACCGTACCACGCGGACGACCTCGATCGGGTTCGCTTCGTCGCGCACCGGTGTTCCCACAAGCGCCTGTTCCATAGGACCATGAGTTCCATTATCATCCATCGGCGACGCGAACCAGGTAGTCGGCACCACGCACTGATAATTATCTAGTCTGCCGCCTGCCACCGAAATCCAGTGACCCAGTGCTCCGCGTGCGGCCTCGGCAAGCCCGGCGCCGCGGCCTGTTTCGGGGATTGAATAGGTCGAACGCGGCGGCTCATCGGGCCGCAGCTCGTCAAGCCAGGCGTGCATGGCGCGGCATAGAAGGGTGCATTCGATCGCGCGGGCGACATACCTTCCCATCGCTGACCGTAGTGAGGGGAGTGATGCCGAGAGCCGCGCAAGCGCTTTATCCGTTTCGGCGCGGATATCCTGGCGGCCGGATGCATATCCGATGAGTAAGCGAGCCAGGGGCCCGACTTCCAAAGGCTTGTTGCGATAGCGCGGCGATTTGATCCACGAATAAGCATCGCCTTTTTCCGGCTGCGGTTCGGTTTTGCCTAGAGACGGGTGCAGGCCGCTCGCTGACCCATATCGGGAAAAACGGACCTGTTCGGTTATCTTTTCAGTATCAAGAGTTTCAATAGATCCGCCGGTCATGACACCCCGGGGAAAATAGAGCTCGGCCGGAGCATTATAGCGCGGAAATTCGCCATAGGCCAGGAACCCGTTAAAGGCGCCCATCTGCAAATACTGGGGAAACGATTTGGCCAACGCGAGTACGTCGGGTACATAGCAGGTCGTGACGAACTGTTCGATTTCGTCAAGGGTCTGAGAAAATTCCTTGATTATTTCCGTCGTCGGACGCGTTGTTACCCCGCCTGGTACATAGCTCATGATATGCGGCATGCGTCCGCCGAAGAGCGTGAGCATGCGGTGCGCTTTCATGCGGATGTCAAGCGCTTTTACATAATGCGCGATGTGCGTGATGTTCGTATCGTGGTCCTGGAGGTAGATGCCCTCGCCTGAATAGCGCGGGAAGAAGGGCGCGGCCGGCTGGTGGTGGGGTTTGTTTTCCTTGGCGAGCTCATGTGCCGCCCATGCTTTTAAACGCAGGAGCGTTTCGTCAGTCCCCTGATACGTAAGGATCGCGGCGATGTCGATATAGTCGGGGGCGGCAAGAACGTAAAAGTGGAGCAGGTGCGACTGCAGGAAGTTGGAGGCGAGGATCAGGTTGCGTATGAGCAGGCCATTGCCCGACGGCTCGACGTTGAACGCGCTTTCGAGCGCGCGGCACGATGCGATGCCGTGCGATGCCGGGCATACCCCGCATATACGTTGGGTGATCTGTACCGCGTCAACGGGATTGCGTCCCTTAAGGATGTTTTCGAACCCGCGGAACATGTCACCGCGGACGTGCGCGCCGCGCACCGCGCCTCCTTCGGTATCGATCTCGACCGAAAGGTGGCCTTCGATCCTGGTTATCGGGTCAATGACTATTCGCGCCATGATCGTTTACGCCTGCCGGTGTTCATAAATGCCCCGTTTTCCCATGTCCGGAAATACAGGCTCGGTGCAGCCGATGCAGCCCGAACCGCACCCGGTACATGAATTGGCGCCGCGCAGCCATTTACGCACCGGAATATCGCAATTGGAGTCCATGCCCAGGCATCCGAGCTTGTAGAGGCAGCCTTTGTCACCCCATCGTAGGGCGAATTTTTCCTTTTTGTAATCCTTGAGCCATTCGCACCGGTCGTGGACGGTCTTGCCGAAATAGAGCTTGGGCCGGTTGTATTCGTCGAGTTTCGGCGCTCCTTTCAGTATGCAATGCGCCAGGGTCCCGATCATCCAGTCCGGGTGAGGAGGGCAGCCTGGAACGCAGACGACTTTTCTCTTAGGAAGTATTTTGGCCACTGACGTAGCGCCGGTCGGGCCGGCGCCTTCGCCTTTCCAACGTGCCGCCGGAATTCCTCCGTAGGCGGCGCACGTGCCGGCCGCGACCACGGCGTTGGCCGCGGCGCCCAGTTCAACGACCCATTGTCTGATTCCTTTTGCCAAACCGTTTGTTTCACCCAGCGTACAATACTGTTCGGACGCCGTGGGAATCGATCCCTCCACAACGAGGATAAAATCTCTCTTCCTATCCTCAAGCCTCTTCTTGATCACCTCCAATATCACCTCACCGGTCCCCCAGCTCAAGGTCTGATGGAAGTCGAGACTGATATCGGCCACGAGCAACGTGATGATATCGGGATAGCCCGCATTGAGAAGCGATATCGAGCATCCTGAGCAGGACTGTCCCTGCAGCCAGATGAGCGAAGTCCTTTTTCGTGCCCGTTCAAGCGCGCGGCATCCCTGAAAAAGCACGCTCGGGAATGAGAGAACGGCGGCAACGCCACCGACGATGCGGATGAAGTCTCGCCGGGATATTCCTGTTTTTGGGACGCTCATGATCCGGCCGCCTCCAGCGCCAGTTCAGCGGCCTGAGGGATGGCGGCTTTGACCCGTAAAGTCGGCTCCAGACCGCCTGCCCGCATATCAGCAGCGCCAATGCCGATGATAACGACCTCAGGGGTTTCACCTAAAAGCAGGAGGGTATTCAGGCAGTCGCTGTAGCTTGCACCGTGTGCCGAAAAATACGCGGCGGTATTCCGGCACTCGTGAGGACGGAGGAGCCTGACCGTTCCGGCGGAATTTCTTTCGTCAATTGCGTCCACGATGATTATTTTACGTCTTCCCCGCATGTATGAAATCAGGTCAGGCCCTGCGGTGCCGCCATCCATGATTTCGATCCGTTCATCCGAATCCGCTTTGTGCTGCAACAAGTAACCCGCGACATGCACGCCCGCACCGTCGTCGCGGCATAAGACATTGCCTATCCCGATTATCAGGACGGGTTTTATTGGTTTCGTAGCAGACCCCTTGCCGGAATTGCTGGTATGGTTTAGTGTCTGTAGCTGACGTATCTACGCTTTTTGCGTAGATA
>CAISVC010000475.1 GCA_903888815.1 uncultured Fibrobacterota bacterium | reverse complement strand
CGGAAAGGGTATCTGTTTCAGGACCGGTACAAATCAATTGCGACTCAGGATCAGCGATATATTGAAGAAATCGTTCGTTATATTCACCTGAACCCCATTCGCGCGCATGTTTATCTAGTATCTAGGGACGGAGGTAAGTTAATAAGTTATATTTACATCCATGCCACGGAAAGCACGAATATCTAGGGACGGTCAGTTAATAAGTTATATTGACATCCATGCCACGGAAAGCACGGATAACCGCGCCGGGAATTGTTCATCACATCATGGCTAGGGGGCTTGATGGAATTGATATTTTCCGGAAAGATAATGATCGTCATTTTTTCCTTACTCAATTGTGGCTAATTTCGCTAAGCTGTCTAGTTCATTTGTAAAATTCCGAGTCATAAGAAAGGTTCTAAGTTCGTCTACTCTGCCCCGCCATACAAAGAGCCCTAAAAACCTTAAATTAGCGGTTTTTAGGGCTTTTTTGCCCCTAGGCCTCTAAAGGAGTAAACGATTTTACTCCTGTGACGGTCCCCTAGGCCTTATCGCTGCGCCTGCCTAAAGGTCTTCTAAGGATAACTGTGTTATACTTAGAACGATGGCGCAGGGAGAAGGTCCCTCAAGCAGAAGTATCCTTCCTTTAAAATCCTACCAAAACAGCCAAAAATTGGTACACTGTACCAATAATTGGTACTCCAATTGGTACACTTTCAACCCATCAAACGAGTATCATTGTACGCTATAATTTAAGATAAGCAGGGGCCGGGAGTGATGTCCCGGCCTCATTTTATTATTGGCGGAATTCAGAAACGTTGCAGATGAATTTTCCCACAACACACGGTGCCAATTCTATCAGATAAAAATTGACACGTTCCTTGCAAAACGGTAGTTTTCATCAGGAGGATTATTTTTCCGATTAAATGGGAATAATTCGGAAGATTTCGAAGTTTCTGTAGAATACCTTGTTAGGACTATGAATATGAAAAAATCAATAATAATAGCCATATTCCATTATACCGATTTGTCATTTGAGCGGGGAAATATGTATACTTCTCTTGTCTGTTGTTCAGGATAAAGATGGCGAAAGCGGGGAAAAATGGTAAAAGATAATCGTCTGTAAAGAAAAAGTTAATAAACACACCCCCTCGCTCGAAAAAAGCAAATGTCTATCAGTTCAGTGCGAAAGGAGCAGCGACCATGAGTATGCATTTCCATTCTATCCGCAGATTTTCTTTATCGATGTGGCTTTTAGCGGCAGTGATTGCCCCTGCCGGAGCGTTCACACCTGACTATTCGTATCCCCTCTACCCGCACACCGTCGACCCCTCCCAGGTATGGATGTTTAAAATCATGTTCGACTGGGGAGACGGCAGGCCGGTAAAAACCGTTGATACGATCATGCAGTACATCAAAGAGGTTGATAACCTCACGAGGGGCATTCCGAAAATACCGATCCTTGTCGGCTGGCAGCAGGGCGGGCATGACTGGCAATATCCGGCGTGGTACGGGCCTGTCAACAGCAAGATAAAAAGGGCGCAGGATACCTCGGCTCGACAGTCGCTGCTCTGGATGGCGTCTGAAGCTAAAAAATACCACTCTTTTTGCACGGTCCACACCAACACCTACGATGCGAACGGAAGCAACGCAATCGAGTTCAATCTTTTTAAAAGTAATGATTGGATCTGCAAAAATGCCGATGGTTCATATGTGACAACATCAGCCTACAGCTCGGGATATTTGAATCATATCGTAAACCTGGCCAAAGAGTGGGAAGACGGACACGTGCAAAAACGTCTTGATACCATCCTCGCGGTGCTCCCTTTCATAAAAGAGACCAAAGTGTTGTACTGCGACAATCAGACGCAATGGTATAACAGTCCTTACAATGGATATACTGCCGACAATCAGAGGGATGCTCTGAAATGTCTGGCCAACTATATGATGAAAAAGTATTCCATCGACATGATCGGCGAGAGCTTTGAGCCGCCGGTATATGGGTTCAACTCCCTGTGGCTGAACGTGTATTACAATTCGGATCCCATGCAATTGCCCGCCTACGTCATTGCCGCCGGCAGGGGCTACGGTTATGACACGCAGACGAATGATCTTGGAGCCATATTCGGCGGCGGCGCTCAACTGGAGGCTGACAGCTACCATAGCAATCGTTATAATGTCCTGCACGATTTCGCGATATACGTGCTTCCCTACCAATTCATGAACAGATGCCTGCGCGATTCCTATAACTCATCTTCCCGGACCCTGACCATGTCCGACGGCGTGATAAGCTATAAAAGCGGCAGCTCGTATAACATCAGCAAAGACGGCAACCCGATTAAACTCGGCGATGATGTATTCATACCGGCGGTGTGGAAGTCGCACCGTGAGATAATAGCATACAGGGGTTCGGGAACGACGCGGACCTGGACTTTCCCGAGTGATTGGAGCGATGTGACCAGCGTCGACGTGTACAACCTTACCACAAGCGGTCCGGTGGCGGTGAAAAACGGTGTTGCCCTGTCCAATCATCAACTGACAATTGATAACTCCTATTCCATCACCGTCTCACGAGGCTTTTCCATCGTGCCTGCCGGCACCGACATCAACGATGAGGCGCCGATCCCGGCATCAGGGTTTGTAGCCTTTAACGGGGCCGACTCCACCACCGGGGGCAATTGGAAATCGGCTTATGGAACGGAAGGGTATTACATCGTCGGTGACAGCGCGCGCAAGCCGTCGTACGGGAATTGGAGTTTCAAGCTCGGCACCGAAGGGGCGTGGGCAGGCAGCACAACCGATGGCAGGGCATTGCAGAAAGCAGGCTCAACGACCGACAGAATCGCGGCGCGCAGATCGGCTAATTTACATGAGATTATTCAAATCGACGCCGGAAGCGTTCCCAGAAGCTTCGCGATCTATTTCCTTGAATGGGGCGCCGCCGGCAGTTTCAACGACCAGATGGCCGTTGACGTTCTTGACGCGAACAGCGGCCGGATATTGCATTCGTATATTTTGAACAGGATTAACAACGGCGTATACCTCAAATACACGGTAACCAACAAGGTCCAGTTTCGTTTGACAAAATTCTTTTTCGATAATTACGGCAACCCCGGCGGCGTCCCGATATTTTCCGGGTTTTTCTTCGGCAGCGGCACCGCGGCCGGAAAACAGGTTCTCGGATCCCGCTCCCGCTACAGCAGCGACGAATGGAACGTATCCTCTGTCAGGGGAATTCTGAAAATAGGAATTCAGGGCAAAGGAGCGCACACGGTCGCAGTATACTCCCTGGACGGGTCATTATGCCGAAAGGTTGCCACAGGATCGCAGAAAATCTCTATCAGAATACCGTCCGGAGTCTACCTGGTAGGTGTTCAAAAAGGCGGCTGCACGGAAAAGGGGAGTGAAGGCCCAATGATACAAACCAGACCGGTCGTGGTCCGATAATCTCTTCTTTTTATCAATTACGGAAAACGATCTTAGGAGGAAGTCCGGTGAAACGTTGAAATGATTACATGGTATTATATTTTAGGCAATTCCGCCATTATTAGAGCTTTTGTTTGTACCTACCATTTTTTCATCCCCTTGTTTGTTGTGTACGTCGTCAAAGGATTGGGACCGAAATTCGTTTAAGTTAAGAGACGGTTCTGGTGTCAGTAATATACTCCTGTTTGTTTAGCTTTTCAATATTCTTCTGATAAAACTCCCGCCGTTTTTGATAGG
>CAISVC010000474.1 GCA_903888815.1 uncultured Fibrobacterota bacterium | reverse complement strand
TCGGGAGCGAAGGGTCGTCGAATATCCTGATATAGTCGTCACGCAGCGCCCACGGTTCCAGATGCGCTGCCGCAAGCGCTGTCTCATATTCCCGGTCCACGCCCACTTGCAGCTTCTGCAGCGCCGCACGCAGGGGAGCCCGCCACGGCTGCTTCCACGACGGCTCGCCGCCGGTTTTGCACCCGCAGTCCCGCGCCCACCTTCCCACCCCGTGGATGCAGCTCCATGAGGTCCCTTCACCGGATGCGTCTTTCAGCAGCGCCTCCTGGCGGGGGGGGTTCAGGGCGAGAAAACAGCCGAAATTCACCGGGATGATATCAAGTGCGGGCGCGATTTTCCTGAAAAAGTAGGCAAGACACATGTCTCCGAACGGCCGGTAATGGCCGAAAGTCTCCCCGTCGGTCGCGAGGATGACCGCCTGATCGGCTGATGCGCGGCTGTCAAAGGCGGCATTGATCCGGTTCCCCAGAACGCGTGCGTCCTTGAGCAGGTCGCCGAAACTCGCCTCGCGGGAAAGCGTCTGGTTAAAAAAGAACACATCCAGAAATCCGGGAAGACGGTTTCCGGCCCGGTCCGACGGATACACGCGGCAGGCATGCCTTGTGTCAAGGCCCTGCTGGGCCGGCGTCCACTGACCGCCGCTGTCGAGCGGCCGCACCGCCTCGGCCTGGGCGGGCGAAAGGATCACGAACCGTATTTTCTCTTCGATGAGGCACGTCACGGTCTCCATGTTGATCGCGGTTTCCGCAAGCCACATCCCTTCCGGGTCGCGCCTGAACCGCTCGCGGAAATAGTGTTTCGCCCAGCGGATCTGGGTCAGCTGATCGCGACGGGAGGCAAGCGGCATGATACAATGGTTGAAAACCTGTGCGATCGCATTGCCGTGGCCGTCGAGCGCAAGCACGCTTGCCTTGTCCGCTTCCACGATACGCCGTGCGGTTCCGATGTGCCGCTGTTCGAGCCACGAAAAAAGCGTGGGCCCGAAATTGAAACTCATGCTCCGGTAATTGTTGTGGATGTCGATGATCGCGCCCTGCGCGTCAAGCAGCCTGGAATAGGCGTTCGGCCGGTAGCACTCGTCATAGACGCGCTCGTTCCAGTCGTGATACGGGGCCACCGAGGCCTGCGTTTCGACAACGTCTATCCAGGGATTTTCCCTGGGCGGCTGATAAAAATGACCGTGAATGATTACATATTTTTTCGCCACGTCACGCTTCTCCGGTCAATTCCAACAGTGTCAGGATGTTCCGTCCGCTCTGTAATTGTACATGATAATACGAAAAAAAGCCATTATCGCCGCAGTTTTGCCAGCAGGACCCGCGCGCTCTGCAACTAATTCCGATGCTGCAACTTTGCCAGCAACACGCGCGCGTTTTCCGAAAAGATACCTGCCGGCAGATCTGAATCAATCGGGATTAATTCCGATGCTGCAACTTTGCCAGCAACACGCGCGCTTTTTCCGAAAATACGTCTCCACTGTACTCCCTGATGATGCGCAGCAAAAGCTCCCGCGCCCGGTCAAACTGTCCGTTCCGGAGCAGAACCTCGGCGTACCGGTAGAGATACTCGGGGGAACCGGCTTTTTCACCCTGCTCCTCGAGAAGCCTGCCAGCCGCCTGTGTGTTTCCCTGTTCGAGCAGATCCCTGATGATGCGCAACAGCAGCGCACTCTTCAGTTCTGCCGGAACCGCCCGCTCCGAAAAGCGGCGTACCGCCCGTTCCGGCATACCGGTAAAAAGATCATATTCAATGTGCGCCCATACCGAAAGGGCCTCTTTCGACCGATTGAACAATTGCAGCCGGAAACGATAATCGATAAGCTCTTTTGCGCCGCGCCACGAAGCTGCGATGCTGACGGTGTCGAAAATCGCCGCCAGATCTTCGATTGACCCGTCAAACAGCAGGGTACGGACTTTCCAGAGCAGCGTTTCGTCCGGGCGCCGCAGCCATTCCCTGCCTCCTTTTTCCGCGAGTTCCGCGGCTTTC
>CAISVC010000473.1 GCA_903888815.1 uncultured Fibrobacterota bacterium | reverse complement strand
GATCCAACCCGATGCCGCCGGCACCTCTTTCCTGAAGGACAGGCGTGGCGTTATCAGATTTGTAAAAGCTGATCCCCAGGGGATTCTTGTTGATCCGAATGGAAATCTCGCTCGTAAGCACTTGAACGTAGGTCCCTTTGTCGTTTACCGTGAAGCTCACCGGCGCCCAGCTCTCCTGCGCAACGGCATACGAGGCATCCTTTGCAAAGGTGCCGCTCGACTCCACCCAGATCCTTGCCATATCGGGATTGCACATCGTTATCATCAGCTTGCCGGCTCCGCTTGTTGAAACGGTTATGTCGTTGCCGCTCACCGCGTTAGAGGCATAATTGACGCTATTGATGAATGCGCCGCGGGAAAAAGAAAAAAGCGCCAGAATAAGAAACAGCCCCATGGCCGGATGTGCGGTCTTCGTAGTAATGCGTGATGCGCTTGACATGGTATACCCCCCTTATTGTGTAAATGCTTTAATAATGAAGAATAGCAGCTTTCAAATGCAACTTTTGTAAGAGTAATATACTACACTTTACACATTTTCGCTCTACCTTTAGCAAGGGTACGTACTTTTTTTGAGTACGATAGCACCTAAAAATAACTGTACCAAGCAGTTGAATGTTTCGCGCCAGAACCGCCATTGACACCTATCGCTTAAAACCGTCAAGGTTGGTACTCCTACGATACTCTCCCATCCGTCCGCTGCGAACGCATACCTTCCAGCTCTTCTTTGAATCCTCAAGCCTGACGTAAATCTCCTTGCCCTTCAGAACGTATTCTTGTATCTTTCTCATAAGGCTACCTTCCTTTCTTTGTGGCGCTTTGCGACCACGGTTAAAAAAATGTCCTGCTTTAGGCGATGACCTTGTTAAGAAAGAAGGTAGCCTTTTCCTCCAATACCTTTCAAGGCGGGGGGGACACGCTTCCTAACATAGTAAACCTATCAGCATCCGGGATCTATCCGTCCACCTAAGGGTGAGAAGGAGGTCGTATGAAAAAGCGCCTCATCGCGAGAGTAACGGGGCGGCTGTCGGTGAAGATTGCTTTTATCGCGATGGCGATGGGAATCGCGTTGTGGAGTAATGCGGTTTCGGCCGCTACCGGCGGTTGGCAATTTTCCTGGAGCGATGAGTTCAACGGACCGGTGGTGGACTCGACCGTATGGGGTTATGAAATCGGCTACGTCCGGAACAATGAAGCCCAATATTATTCCAACCGGATTGAAAACTCGCGCATTGACAACGGCAACCTCCTTATCCAGGCATTGCTCGATAACTGGAACGGTCATCAAATCACATCGGCCAGCCGGACGACTAGAGGAAAAAAATCATGGCAATACGGAAGGTTCGAAATGAGGGGTAAGATAGACGTCAGATCGGGAAGCTGGCCTGCCTGGTGGTGGTTGCCGAATAGCGGCGGGTGGCCCAGAGGCGGTGAAATTGATATGATGGAGTTTTACCAGGGTATATGTCTTTTCAATGTGATGGACGGAAACGGAAGGTGGACTTCCCCGACAAGGACAGTTTCCTCGTTGGGCGGCGACCGCTGGGCAACAGAGTTTCATGTCTGGACCTTTGAATGGGACTCCACTAAAATAGATTTATCTCTCGATGGAACTCTTATAAACCATTATGTCCTGGCGAATGCGGATGGTACGGGGCCGAACGGCACCAATCCATTTCGCCATCCGGGATATATGATCGTCAATCAAGCAATAGGCGGTTCCAGCGGCGGAGATTGGACGAACACCGCATTTCCGGTCAATCTTCGCGTCGATTGGATACGCGTACATACGTGGACAAATAGTACTTCATATACTCTTACGGTCAACGGCGGGGCAGGAAGCGGACCGTATGTGGCGGGAACGAAAGCTTCGATTACCGCAAAAATGCCTCCGGCAGCAGGCCAGGTGTTTGATACGTGGGTGATCAACGCCGGAAATCCGGTCATCGATAATGTCAATGCCGCATCGGCGACCATGACCATGCCGGCCGCGGACGTAACGGTCACCGCAACATACAGAACCGGCGGCATGTCGGTGGCGCCTCGGCGGGCGCTTTGTCCGGCAATAAAGGGGATCTCGATCGACAATCAAACGGTTATATATGACATTAATGGGAAAAAAATAACAATAGTCAATAAAGGACCTTACCGTCTGCCTGCCGGTGTATATATCGTTGCACAAAAAAGTCGTGCACCAGATGTATCAGTTATTCAGCGATAGAAACTGTTTGATAGAAAGATCGCGGAGGCAGGGGGAATGGACGGTTTTTAGAGCGTGAATTACGGATTTTAAATTATATGCTTAAATGCCCCCGAAAAATCAAATTACCTATCGGTAAGGAGGAGCCGCGTATGATTACTTTACAAAAACACAGGATTGGTTTTTCAAGAACGGCAGCGGCTTTAAGCGTGATTTTTTTCACGACCCTGTTGTATGCTAAGACCTGTTACGTCGATCCCTCCGGCAACGACAATGCTACGGGATTGACCACGACCACGGCCTGGAAAACAGTTAACAAAGTAAACAACGCAACCCTCAATGCCGGCGATTCGATCCTTTTTAAACGGGGGGGACTCTGGCGCGGCGAGGTCTTAATACCCAAAGGCGGTACGTCGGCCCAAAGGATTTTATACGGCGCGTATGGAACGGGAAATAAGCCGGCGCTGTGGGGTTCCACGAACAAATCGACGGCCGCTGATTGGATCAGCGAGGGGGCCAACATCTGGCGCTGCGCCAGTGCCTTTTACAACGTGGGAAATATCGTTTTTGAAAACAACGCCGTGGGCATTAAAAAATGGAACGCATCCGACCTTGCCGCCAATGACGATTACTGGTGCGACGAGACCAATCATGTGCTGAAAATTTACTCACAGGGCAACCCCGCCACCCGGCATACGAATATTGAAATTTGTGACGGGTGCACTAACGGCCAAGGACTCATCAATATCAGCTGTTCAAATGTCACGATCCAGGATTTCGAGGTGAAATACGGCGGGTGCCACGCTGTCTCGGGCGGGGGGTGTTCGAATGTAACCGTCAGGAATTGTGAAATATCGTGGATCGGCGGTTCGCATCTCATAGGTTACGGTACTTCGCCGACCCGTTTTGGAAACGGCATCCAATTCTGGGACCAGGGCAGCAACATCGTGGTCGAACAGAACAAGATCTGGGAGATATGGGACACCGGGATTACCAATCAGGGAAGCGATGCCGTACAGGACAACATCATCTACCGAAACAATCTCGTTTACAATGTGGGCATGGGCTTTTACGAGGGTTATTTAGCTTCGGGTACCATATCGAACATACTTATCGAGAACAACACGTTTGCCTTTGACCAGGCCGGCTGGTCCCGAACCCAGCGGTCCACTACAATGGGCGGAATGATCTATTGGTCCGCCGCCGGCGTCACCTATACCAACGATATCATCAGGAACAATATTTTTTATAACGTTCCCTACTCGGTTTATCTCTATGCGACTGGAAAAATCGGACCGAATATGATTACCATGGATTATAACTGCTACTGGAGTACGGGGTCGCTGAGCGGTTCGTACATCTGGCGTGAGTTCTCCGGTACTCCGTCTTACAACCTCAGCCAGCTTTCACAGTTTCAAAGCGCGACCGGTCAGGACGTACATTCGTTTGTCGCGGACCCGAAGTTTGCCAACGCCGCGAACGGGGATTTTCATATTACTGCCGGTTCACCCTGTATCAACAAAGGAACCATCGCCACATCAGCAACAGACCTCGATGGAAATCAGCGCAGCAGTCCTTATGATATCGGGGCATATGAGTATGGTGCCATCGTGCCTGTTTTGCCTCGGGAATCAATACCCGGCGCTGTAAATACGAACGCCTATTTTACGGGAGCAAAGTCGATCTTCCGGATCGCTGGGGACAGATTCATCATGCCGCAGGGATTTGCCGGCCAGACTGGTGCTTGTGCGGTCTATGACCTTTCCGGAAATTTGTTGAAAACCATTTATGTCGGGAATGGAATCATTGATTTTTCTAAAGGGCAGAGAATGTCTGATGGCGTTTACGTTGTGCAGATGAAAGAAAGGAGCTATCATGCCAGCAAAAGCAAGGAACTTTGAAGGGAAACAGCTCTTGGCTGCGGCAATGGCCGTCCTTTGCGCCATGACCGCGCTTCATGCCCGGATATTGACCGTTGCCAAGTCCGGCGGGGACTATTCCACCATCCAGGCGGCGGCGAATGCGGCCCGGGCAGGAGACACGGTTTACGTGCGGGCCGGGACCTATGTGGAAGCCGTGAGCATCTGGAACTCCGGCACTGCTGTGGCGCCCATTACCATCATGGCCTATCCGGGGGAGTCCCCGGTGATCGATGGACAGGGAAACGTGCCGACAGGTGATTGGGCAGCCCTGCTCACCCTGGGGGGCAACTACATCAACATGTCTGGATTTGAAGTAAAAAACACAGCCACACACAACAACATGGGTGTCGACCTGTATGGGCATCATAATAAAGTCAGTCATCTGAACGTTCATCATGCCTATCAAAACGGCATTATTGCTAACGGCGACTATAGCATTGTCGAATACAGCCAGGTCTGGCAGAGTTGCCAATCCAACGTGAATGAGAGTGGTGGTGGCATGTGGGCCTCCGGACTGAGCGCCGCCCGGGATCCGGTGAACGGCATCACCGACAACGCCGTTATTCGCGGCAACACCGTGTACAACAACTGGGGCGAAGGCTTGTCGACCTATGAAGCCAACGGGACGGTCATAGAGGACAATATCGTGTACAACAACTGGTCGGTCAACCTTTACATCTCCGACGCTCCGAATGTTCTTGCCCAGCGAAATCTCGTGTTCCAGACCTGGGACACTCCCAT
>CAISVC010000472.1 GCA_903888815.1 uncultured Fibrobacterota bacterium | reverse complement strand
TCTCCTGACAAAGAAATAGCCGCTTGATTCGGGTCCTGTGATTCGCGATATTTTTTCTGATTCACCTTTTCCGGGACCCCTGCATAGCCTTCTAGAAGTTTCCTCTGCGCTTTTATCGCCCCATCTATTATGTCCCCGGGCTCATCGAATGCCGGAAGCTCTGTCCCAAGGGTCTGCTCCACATTCCTCCAGCAGAACAAACACTTATGCGTGCACCAGGAAACAGCAGGCGTCATCTGCAGACAACGATGACACTCTATCCCGTAGAACTGCTGCTTATAACAGAAACCCTGATCCCGGATGCTCTTTTTAGTCCAGGTGCAGAGCTTGATTGCCGAATGCCTGCCGACCAGGCGATATTTCTGCTTTTCAAGAACACCCCGAAGGTCTTTATTTATCAGTTCCAAGGCTTAATACCCTCATTTATTAAGTTTTATGCTATTTTTAAGGATAAACTTTAATAAACTATAACATATCAAACATATAGCTTAAAGAAATAGTAGTAATAAAGGGTGAAAAAAATGGTAAAATACATTATTGCAAGACAACTAGGCGGAAAACCGGTAATAACGGCGGGCGGAGAAGAACTCGGACGAATAGACGACATATTAATCGACGAATCGACAGGAAAATTCATATCCATGATAGTAGAGCCCCTATCTGAAGAAATACCCCGCGTTTCCTACCCCAAAGACAAGGACGGAAACCTGATAATACCCTACGACGCAGTCAATGCAGTAAGCAAAGTAGTTGTCGTAAAGGACTAAAATCCGAGGAATAATTCCTCATTTTTTTATATATTTCTGCTTATTTTAAGAGCTTTTCTTACAACATTCACCGCATCGCTTCCGAATACTCTGACGATCGCTTCTTTTCTCATGCCGCCGAGGTCGTAAACGATATCGGGAACCCCCCCATACAGTCTTATCGCTTCGTCGGTTCCGTATTCCATATTATCTGCATCCGGCTCCTGCTTGTCTCTTTCGAAAGACGCAATGGATAAACCAGCTTTCCGGCACGCAGCTATGACGTCTTCTCCGAAACGCAGAACCATCGCAGCCCTGGTTTTTTTATCATGCCTCATAGCCGTCAAGAGCACTCGGCCGGTATGCAAAGAGGCTCCGAAGTCAAGCCAACCCACAGGAACAACGCAGCTGCGGTCCCGTATCAGCCGCCCGGTCAGGCCCGCAACTTCGGACATATCCCTTGCATTCTCAAGAGCCAGGACAATGTTCGCACCCACCTGGGGTATCAGCTTATGCGTGTTTTCATCGGACACGAATACATCAACCGCGATCTCCAGGTTTTCTATGATTGCTGCCTTTTTCTTATCTGCATACGTCCGGCCCAGTTTTATTCTCCCGGTATCCAATACCCGCATGCCTTTACCTACCGCCATATTCTTGTTTATGGCTTCGTCTACGTATTGTTTTGATTGACCCACCGCAGCAGGAACGTCGAAACCTTTTGCCAGATACGCCGCGATCGCTGCAGAAAATGCGCATCCTGCGCCGTGTAATTTTGCGTCTACGCGGCCGCTGCTCTCGAAGACGCGTAAATCGCCTTTGTAGTAGAGCACATCCGCAGCGTCCATGTGGCCGCCTTTAACGACGCAGTCGCCTATTTCCTCGGCGGCTTTTTCCATG
>CAISVC010000471.1 GCA_903888815.1 uncultured Fibrobacterota bacterium | reverse complement strand
CTAAGGCAGACGAAAGGTCGGTTCTCCTCCATGCTTCCCGCTGGTCGGTCTGCGCTGCTGGGCGGCGAAACGAAAGCGACGCCTTCATCAGCGCAGACTGCCGGTTTCAGCTTCGCTTCAACCGTCACATTCCGTCGCCCCTAACGCGGAAGGCACCCAAAAGGATGGTTCGAAAGGAAGAGTATGAAGAAAATTAAGACAAAAATTATTGATAGAGATCGAATCGTAAAATATTTAGATCAAGAATTAAATACCGCAACTATTAACGATCTTTCGCGCAACGGGCTGCAGGTGCAGGGAACAGAACGGGTCCGGCGCGTGGGGCTGGCTGTGGACGCCTGTCTGGATGCATACGAGGCCGGTGCCGGGAAAAATTGTCAAATGATTATCGCCCACCACGGCATGATCTGGGGCGGCCTGCCGTATATCACGAAAAGCATATACCGGCAGATAAAATTTCTGTTCGACCGCGACATCAACCTTTACGCTGCCCATCTGCCGCTCGATCTGCATTTGAAGCTCGGGAACAATGCGCAGATCGCCGATCTCTTTCGGCTGAAATCGCGCAAACCGTTCGGCGATTACAAGGGTATCCCTGTCGGCTGCGAGGGGATGCTGCCTGCAGCAATGAAGATTGAAGAGGTATCTGCCCGGTTACAGAAAGCGCTTGGCGGAAAAAACATTCTTCTGCCGTTTGGAAAAAAAGAGAACAGGCGCCTGGCTGTCGTATCCGGGCGAGCCACGGATATGCTCGCCGAGGCGATCGACAAGGGCATTGATTGTTTTATCACCGGCGAACCGAGACACGAGCACCATCACCTGGCAAAGGAAGCCGGCATCAACGCGGTCTATTGCGGCCACTACCATTCCGAAAAGGTGGGGGTGCAGGCGATTGGAAAACTGCTGGAAAAAAAATTCGGGATTGAATGTGTTTTCTTGGATATTCCGACGATAATGTGATTTTTTGTCTTTTTGACCTCACCCCTGTTTTCCCCTCTCCTATTAGAAAGGGGATTTCTAATAGTGATTTTCCCCTTCTCTGATAGGAGAAGGGGAGGAGGATGAGGTCTAAAATCAAATAAAAAAGTACAAATATTTTTGGAGACCACCATGAATACAAAAGTTAAAATCCCAGTCATTGACTACTCAAAGCCATCCGGAAAACAATATTTAAAAAAAATATTGTCAATCCGGCAGAAAAGGGACGAAACAGTTGCTGTTCGCGTCGCCGAAGTGCTTGCGGCAATTCGCAAAGACGGGGACAAGGCGCTGTTTTCATACGCAAAAAAATTCGACGGAGTGACGCTTACGGATAAAAACGTCCGTATTGATCAGACAGAAATAGACGCGCAGGCAAAAAAAGCGCCGCCGGCACTTCAGAAAGCGATCAAGGAGGCGGCAAAGAGGATCAGCGCTTATCATAACCGTCAAAGAACGGCCGCATTTTCTGTGAAAACCGGCGAGGGGACCTTGCGGCAGCTCGTTCGGCCGCTTGAACGCGTCGCCGTATATATACCGGGCGGCCATACCGTGTATCCGTCAAGTGTGCTCATGAATGTGATTCCGGCGCAAATCGCCGGTGTGCCTGAGATCGTTGCGGTCACGCCGCCGCGCGGCGGGCTCGACCCCGGCATTGCCTTTGCGCTCAAACTCTGCAAAGTCAAGGAGCTGTACCGTATCGGCGGGGCGCAGGCTGTAGGGGCGCTGGCATACGGTACCTGTACGATACCGCCCGTGGATAAAATCATAGGGCCGGGAAATGCCTATGTGCAGGCGGCAAAGCGGATCGTGTACGGCACGGTGGACATTGATTCGGTCGCGGGCCCGAGCGAAGTCGTGATTGTGGCCGACGCCTCGGTCGATCCGTCGTGGGTGGCGTATGATTTGCTCGCCCAGGCAGAGCACGGGAGCGGAGACGAGACCGCGCTGTGCGTTACTGAGAACAGGGCGGTGGCGAAGCGCATAGCGGCCGCGACCGCAGCAGCAATTGAGCAGTCGCCGGTTCGCGAAACATTTCGCAGACTGCCTGTTCATGCCATCACGATATTCTGCACCGCAAAGCGGAGCGACAGTATAGCAATAGTCAATACGATTGCTCCGGAACACCTTCAGATCATGACCCGCACCGCGGAAAAAGACCTTACATCTGTTAAAAACGCGGCAGCGGTATTCCTTGGCGCCTATACGCCCGTGAGCCTGGGCGATTATTTTATAGGCACGAATCATGTGCTGCCCACCGGCGGCGCAGCACGGTTTGCCTCGCCGCTCGGGGTGGAGAGCTTTCTAAAAAGAATGTCTGTCGCCGAAGTCTCGAAAAAAGGGTTGCAGAGAGCGGCGCCGTATGTTTCCGTATTTGCCCGCGCGGAAAAATTTATCCATCACGCAATGAGTGTTGAAAAAAGATTGAAATAAAAGAAGTTGACCGTTTGCGGTTAAACGTTTTCTGCAATTTTCTTTATAAGTGTTTCCGTCTCTTCCCACCCTAAACACGGATCGGTGATTGATTTCCCGTACTCATTTTCCTCAGGTTTCTGGCTTCCCTCCGCAATAAAGCTTTCGATCATGGCGCCGCGCACCAGTTTCCGCAGGAGGGGGGAGTGTTTTCGTGAGCCGAGGACATCGAGCACGATGCGGGGCTGCTCCTTGAAGCGACGGCCGGAGTTGTCATGACTGGCATCTATGATGATGGCCTGGTTGATATGCGTGTACTGGTCGTACAGCTCGGCGGCGTTCATGAGGTGTTCGAAGTAATAGTTAGGCAGCGGTTTGCCGTTTAAATCCGTGGCGCCGCGCATGACAAGATGGGCGAGCGGGTTGCCGCTGGTCTGTACATCCCACCCGTGATAGGAGAACTCATGCTGCAGCTGCGCGGCGCGGATGGCGTTGAACGCGACGGTGAGGTCGCCACTGCGCGGGTTTTTCATGCCGACCGGAATGGAAAGGCCGCTTGCGGTCATGCGGTGCTGCTGGTTTTCGACCGAACGCGCGCCCACTGCCACATAGCTCAGCACATCATCCAAAAAAGCATGGTTGTCGGGATACAGCATTTCCTCAGCGGCGGTCAGGTGCGACTCACGCAGGGCCCGGAGGTGCAGGCGGCGTATGGCCCTGATGCCGTCGGCCATGTTCGCACCGCCCCGGTGGTTGGGCTGGTGCACCATGCCCTTGTAGCCGGTACCGCTTGTGCGGGGTTTTGTCGTATAAATGCGGGAAACGATGATAACGCGATCTTTCACCGCATCCTGCACTCTGGCAAGGCGGGTCACATAATCGCACACTGCGCCTTCGTCATGGGCCGAACACGGCCCTGCAACGAGTAAAAAGCGGTGGTCGGCATGCGTCAATACCGCCCTTATCATACGGTCGCGCTCTGCCTTGACATTCGCAAGTTCTTCGGTGAGCGGCTCCCCCGAGAGGATCTCTTCGACTGATGGGATAGGTCTGATTTGCGTGAAACCCATAATGGTAAAATAGGGTGTTTATCTAAAATTGTCAATGATATGTGAAGATTTCGGGTGTTGATGGAAAACCGGCTATAAATAAATATAAAGACAGGGATGCCTCTTGCCACGAAAGAAAAGGTATCCCTGCTCAATTGCTATGAACAAATGGTTTCGCTATTTCGAAATTTCCTTTTTAAAAAACTCCTTCGCTCTTCCAAAATCCATATCCGCCTTATCCTGCTTAAAATAAACCTCAAGGAAAACGACGCGGTCGGTTCCCGGAAAATACGCATAAATAACACGGATGCCGCTTTGCACACCACGGCCTTTGAGAGCCTTACAGGCGAATTTTTTTATTTTGAAAAGTTTTAATGTATCGCAGCAGAATTGAGGGACGGGGAAAACAGCGTGATTATCGATTTTTTGTACATGGTAAAGTTCGATGGCTGCTTTTTTGGCGACATCGATGTCATCGATGAGAGATTTAAACCGTTTCAATAATTTTTTAAAGTCTCTGCCAAACTCCGGTGTCTCCTCATAATTAATCATCGTAATTCCTTACCGAAGTTTTAGGCGTGCGATAAAAAACAGTTTCATATTCAATTATGCTGCCTTTTTCCGTAGCAATCCAGGGCACATCCTCATGGGAATATTCGGAGAGCTGTGTTGCATTTTTCCCTGCAAGCTTTGCCAGCACATCATTTATATGTTCAATTTCCCGGCCGGACAGAAGACTCAAGTCGGGGGAACGCAGGGGAAGATATTTTTTCTGCTCGTATTGAAAATGCTTGTTTTTAACGGTCACTATTTCATTGTGCTCGGACATTCTGTCTATAATTTTTTTAAATTCTACCGGGGTCGGTCCGAATTTGTTTTTTATATATGTTGCACCGATTAGCTGCTCTTCGTATTTCTCGTAGTAATCAAAGTCGATAAAATAAAGCAGCTTATAAAGCACTGTTTCACCTACATGCGACATAGCTCCCACTTTTTCAAGAATATAGAGAAGTACCTCTTTGAATTTTTTAAGGTTTTTCTGAGGAACATTAATCCGCATTTCGGATGG
>CAISVC010000470.1 GCA_903888815.1 uncultured Fibrobacterota bacterium | reverse complement strand
GGCGAAAGTTCGCATAGCGACCGACAGCACCGGTCCGCGCTCCTATTCGATCAAGGCCACCGATAATCTGGGCAACAGCATGGCGCTGAACAGCGTCATCGCGGTGGATAATATCCCGCCTCAAACCGCACTGACTTTAAAATCGCCGAAAGACAGTTCCACGATCGACACCACCGCGGTTGCCTTCCACCAGTACGTCATTCTCAATGGAAAGTATACCGATCAAGGCGGGTCGCGGATCGGAAGGGCAATCGTGACGGTGCGGGACGACAGCGGTAGATACCTGGGGAACAGTCCGGTGGTGCTGTCGGAAAAGGATTCGCTCATAAGCCTTATTGTGCCGCTGGGAGTCGGGAAAAACATCATCACGCTCCTGGCCTGGGACAATGCCGGCAATAAGGACAGCAGCACCATTACCCTTGTCAATATCGATAATGGCAATCCCAGAATGTCGTATGGGTTCGTGCCGAAGCCCGAGCTGAAAGGAACGCCGCCGGTGAAGGCGACGTATTCCGATAAAATTATCATGAAAGGGACCTATTCCGATTCCGGCGGTTCGGAAATGGCCCGCGTATTTATCACCGTTCTGAACGACAGCAACCAGAATGTAAACAACAGTCCCATCGATCTTTCTCCGAAAGACTCGGCTTTCAGCCGGATACTCAATCTGGTGCCGGGCAGGAATATCATTACATTCAACGCCGTCGATTACGCGGGGAATAGCGTCGGTAAATCAGATACGGTGTATTATTATGAGCCGAAGCAGACCCAGATCATGGGCAGCGCGGGAGGCGATATCCGGGCTCCTGACGGAGCGGAGGTGGTCGTTCCGGCCAACGCTCTTCTGAACCTGCTTGAGGTTACGATAAAAAAGATCGATCCGATGAATGAACCGAAGCCTCTGGACAAGAACCTTGAGCTTTTGCATGAAGCGCACGACTTCGGACCCAACACGACTGTTTTCCGGATGCCGGTAACGATCACCTTGACTTATTCCGATATCGATCTCGATGTCGATCAGAATGGACATCGTGATGTCGATCCGGCAAAGCTGGTGATCGTGTTCTGGGACGGCACTACCTGGAGGCCCGTGGGAGGGTGCACGGTTGATACGATAAACCATCGAGTGAGCGCGCCGGTGAACCATTTCGCCATGTACGATCTGGCGCAAAATACCGCCAAGGCGCCGACCGCGCTCAAGGCGTACTGGTCGCACAACCCGGTCAAATCGAGCGAAGGTTCCATGTTCGTGTTCGAGTTGCCCTCGCCGGGAAAGGTGAGCCTGGCAATACTTGACATGGCGGGCCTCCCGGTGTGTCAGATCATAAAGAGAGACACTCACATCAAGGCCGGCGTTCACGACGGTCAGTTTACGTGGCGCGGTGAAAACGTGACAAGCGGTCGCTTTGCCGGCGCGGGTTTGTATGTGTACTTATTTACTTATGAGAATGATGCGACCGGCAAAAAGACTATTATCCGTAAACCAATCGGTCTGTTCAGATAAAGAAAGGATAACCGCCATGAAAAAGCAAATTCTTTCGGCAATCGCCATGCTTGGCGCAGCGACCTGCTGTTCCGCTGTGCCCGAGGACCTGATGATCGGGGCGCGGGGATACGGATTCGGGGGCGCTTATGTTGCGGTTGTCAACGACCAGTCGGCCGCTTACTGGAACCCGGCAGGACTCTCCAGGGTGCACGATCTTTCCGTTATGGAATCGAACTGGATATTTCAGAACGTGAAGGGCCTCAACGTTAACTACCTTTCGGCCGCGATCCCGGTTGCGAGCGTCGGTACGGTGAACGGAAGCTGGCTGTGTAAAAACGCAACGCTCGAATCCGGCGACGGCGCTACCGCGGCAAGCGTTGGTGCTGTAGAAAATCACTTTTCGCTGTCCATCGGACACACGCTGTGGGAGAAACTGAGCGTCTTCGAAAAGACGAGCATCGGTTTCAGTATCAATCGCGAGACGTTCGACGCCGGCGGTGCAACCGGCGCCGGCCTGGGTTTTGATCTGGGTCTGCTCACGGACTTTCCCTATGGGCTCAGCTTCGGGGTAACGTGGCGTTCCCTGGGGACGGATATGATGGGCGAAAAAATCGATCCCGAGTTGCGGTTCGGAATCGGATATACAAAAACGATCAATGGGCTTCATCGCATTACCATCGGTGCCGATGGATTGTGGCTTAAAAACCGGGGCTATAAAGATGCTTCCACCCTCGAACCCGCCGAAAATAATTTCAAATGGTTTGGAGGCGTGGAATATGCTTTGTGCATCAGGGAATTGGAGGTGGCGGTACGCGGAGGCGGAAACGCCATGATGTATGATGCGCCGCAGAAGGCGCATAATTATAATTTCGGCATCGGCGTGAAATACCTTGGCTACTCATTCCAATATGCATTCAGCGGCGCGACGCATAGCGACGCGGGTCTCGGGTACAGTCATCGCGTCGACGTCCTCTTGTCTCTTTCTCATCTAGTAAAGAAATAACCTTCTGGGGAGGCGGGATACTGTACCATCTGCGAAGCCAGAGGGTCGGAATTGAGGAGAACGTGGCGGACTTTGTGCTGTTCTGTGCTACGATAGACTTGACAAGAGGTCACGAATGAATACGGCCAATTGGGGGTTATCTTCAGGGGCAGATCGGTTTGCTGGTACAAATGAAGGCTACACTAAACAAGTCTGCCATGCGGCAGGCCGGTATCCCCTATTTCAGAAGTATTACGGGACGGATGGAATTTTTCCATAGGACGCCCCGGAGCCACAGGATCCGCTTTTTTAAATTTGACAATAATACATCGAAACCCCTATACTTTCTCGTGAAGCCATTCAATGTAAAGGCAGGCCTGTAAAGAATGTTTTCGTATACGCCCAAAAGCTCCCGAGGAACAAAATACCTATCAGCTATTTATCAAAAAAATCCGATAAACTATGCGAATTGCAGACTGGATCAAATTGTTCTATATGAATCAGCAGAAAGACGATGCGCTGGTGGTGTTTAAATGAAAATGATGACAATTTAATGTTAACAATGACACTTTAACAAGGGAGATCGTTATGAAGAGCCCATCAATGATCCGCCGCACACTTGCGATGCTGCCGCTTTCGGTTTGTTTTTTGACAAGTGCGACATTGAATTCGGCAACGGTGACGATAACGCCGCAGGAGGACACCTCGCTCATTCAAATCGCCGGATGCGGGTTTCACACGTTTCATAAATTCGCTTCCAACGACCCCTCGCTCTCGAGCGTCGGCATTCCTTCGGGCACCGCCTATTTCCGCTGGACTTGGCTCGATTATGAGCCGCAGGACAGTCAGTTCAACTGGGCCTTGATCGACAACACGCTCAGCTCCGCGCGGGCGTGCGGTCAGACATTCTTGTTCCGCATAATGGGCGATGCCGCACCGGCAACGGACATTCCGCAATGGCTGATTAATTTAGGTGCGCCTGTGCGCCAGACCAGTTGCGAAGGTAACCACGGGATGCTCGATCTGGACAATGCGACAGTGCAGCATTATCTCTTCCGTCTGATCCGCGAGATGGGCAAACGCTATGACGACAACCCTGACCTGGCAGGGCTCGACATCGGAGTATACGGTCTCTGGGGCGAGTGGCATGTTTACTGTGACACCGCACTCATGCCCACTGTCGCTACCCGCCTGAAGATAATCGACAGCATTTATTACTACTTTCCCAACACGCCGCTGCTCTCAGGGGTCGATGATAAACCCCGTGGTGTTTACGCGGCAAGTAAAGGAAGGAGCTCGTGGCGTGCTGATTGCTGGGGTGGTGGTGCATGGTTCGACTATAGTTCCTATCCGCTCATGAACTCCATGATTCCGAATGCCTGGAAAACCGGACCTGTGGGCTTAGAGTCCTGCGGTACGATGAGTGGCTGGAGCGTGCCGATCACAGCCGCCGTTGATTCAGCGATCAACTGGCACGCTAACTTTGCCCATAATAAGTCCGCCACCATCCCGACCGCGGATGTGCCTGAAGTCAAGCGTCTGGTGAAGGCCATGGGCTTCCGGCTTGTTCTGCGGTCGGTCACCTACAATAACACCATGGCGGCAGGATCAAATGCTTCAATCGTCATGGACTGGGATAATCTCGGCATTGCGCCGCCGTACCGGGATCTCCGCATCGCATTCAGATTGACCAACAGCCAGAACCAGAACAGCGCAGCGGTCATCACCAGCCAGTCGGTCAAGGGATGGCTGCCCGGAACCAAAAGCGGCGTTACCGTGTCTTACCCGGTTCCTGCCGGCACGGCCCAGGGTCAGTACACGCTGCAGACAGCGCTGGTTTATCACAATGCCATAGATCGTGTCACGGCCATGGCGAACAAGACCCGGACGAGCGACCTCTGGCTTCCGATCGGCCCGGTAACGATCGGGCAGGTTGGTGTGATTGATCGAGGACTGAGCATGGCAGCCCTCGCGAAGACGGCGCGCTCTCCGAATAGGCTGGTCGCCGTGATGGTCGACAATGGCGCGCGACCCGCCATTCTGCTTGCCATGTATCCAGGCGACAATTCCCGGATGCGGTTCTTTACGCTTCAGGGTAAACAAATTGTGCCGGATCCGCGGGTATTGAAATAATTTTTTGACCTTTATGTAACATCTTGTAAATAAACGAGATTGATAAAATGGGAATATGCACTTAAACAAAGGAGACGGTATGATCATGCAGAAGCGAATTCCCTGTCCTATGAAAAAATACCATCCGCTATGCCGCCTCCGATTTCTTTTGTCCGCACGGGTGCCCTTGATGGGTGGATGAGTGTGATGAAGTTTCCAGAAAGAATCGTGTGGCAGGGTAAAAGAGTATCTTGCTTGATGATTTTCGCGCGTCGAAAATGGTGTTTTAAGAGGTGAAAACGGTTTTTTTAAAGTCAACCTGAGAGATCACAATGAGTTATGAAGGTCCGACCCCAAAGGTAGGTTTATGTGTTGCCAGGTATATTCTGTTTCTTGCTGAGTCTACCGGTTTGGTGAGTAACGAAGCAATTGCTCATGC
>CAISVC010000469.1 GCA_903888815.1 uncultured Fibrobacterota bacterium | reverse complement strand
GGATTTGCACCAGCTCTGGTTCTTTGCCTTTTGAATGTTTCTCAATCCCGTCCTTGATGTACCAGTCGCGGTGGTAATCCAGCAGAAACTGGTAGGCCTGAATGAGAAAAGAGCCTGATCCGCAGGCCGGATCGAGAATCTTGAGCTTTTCGATCTGTTTCGGCGTCTTGCCTTCAACGAGTTTCCCGACCGTATTTTTGACAATGTAATCGACAATATACGTTGGCGTATAGAACACGCCTCCGGCCTTCTTCACTTCCGGCTTGTCCTCGACCTTGGCCTGGTGTCCTGCGGTCAGCCGGATGACCTTGCCGAGGAACTGCTCGTATACCTGGCCGAGGATGTCGGCAGGCAGAACGGAAAATTCGTATGGGCTATCCGGATAATACAGGTTCTGAATGATCTCTTTCAGCGGCTTGTCGTCGATGGAAAGCGACAGCGTGAGCGTGTCCGGCGGTTCGGCCCTGCCTTTTTCGTCCCTGAAATGGAAAAGTCCTGAGTTATAGATTTCATCGGCCCGCTGGAAGTTCTGACGAATGCGCTTATAGACGTTGTCGCCATTCAGAAGCGCCATGAGCGTACCGTAATGCTCAATGCCCCGGGCTTCGCAGATGCGCAGAAAGATTATCCGGTCGATGGTCCGCTGCACCGCGAAGTTGAGCTCGCGTGTGGAGAGCTTCTCGTTACGCAATGCGATAGTGTGCGCAAGCATGTCGCGCCAGCGTTCGATCTCTCCGAGGAATTCGTCGTCTACCTCAGAGGTGCCTTTTTTGCCTTTCGCGGACTCTGCGTATTTGTCGAACGATCCCTTGAGTACCGCGTCTTTTGAAAAAACAGAGGCGATTTCGTCCCATCGTTTTTCGTATTCATCACACTTGATGTACAGTATCCGCCCCACGCTCGCCTTGTCGTTTTTGTCCGGCTTTTCGCGGCAGCTATAAACGGAAAATTCCTCAAAGTCCGTAAGGATCGAGAGCGGCAGTTTTGCCGACCACGCGTATCGCCGGAGCTGGTATGCCGGCTCGATATCGTCTTTGATGTTTACCGAAGGGGTTTTCGCTTCAACAAAGAACTTCCGCGTGCCGCCGATACGGAACGAATAATCCGGGGCCTTGGTCGCGGCGCCGACTTTCAACGCGTCTTCGTGTATCACCTCTTTATATGCCTCGGCAAAGTCCTGCTTATTTGCCATGTCCCATCCAAGCGCTTCAAAAAAAGGATTGATGAATTCCTGCCGGACATGGGCTTCTTTATAAGTCGGTGCGCAATACGATTCGCGGTTGGCGGAAAATCGTGCGACAAGGTCAATGATTGATTTAGGGGCGGTCATAGCTGGTACCTATAAAAGTATACTGTTCAAGCATCCATTCTGGAGGGAGGTGTAAGGAATATAAGTTTCAGAAGAGCGGAGATGGCCTCCTAAAGGAGGCTTGATTATAGTAGTTTTTTTAGGTACCAGGATTTGATGAACTTGGTTTCTGAAACCGGACACGGATAAAATTAAACAATTAACTCCCGGGTAATTTACAGGGATTAATAGTTATTTAGCGCTCCGTCCCCGAATACCGAATACCTCAAGCTTACCGTCTGGACTAATAAATATTCCACTCGCAGTTGCGATAATTTCCGTTTTGGCATTATAGACAATAAGTGTAGCAACAGCTTTTGCATTATTTTCTAGCATTTTATTTTTTCTATAATCCAAATAATTCTCAATCATAACAGCAGCAACAATAGCTAAAACTAAAGCTATTATGATTTCTTTCATAAACCTTTTTACAAATTTCAATAATCTCGTGTTATTGCGAAAAAAATTCATTTGATTAACT
>CAISVC010000468.1 GCA_903888815.1 uncultured Fibrobacterota bacterium | reverse complement strand
CTGGTAGTCAAAAAAAGCCTGATCTATTTTTGAACTGCTTTCAAATAAAAATCATAAAAACTGAGAATACAACGTAAGGATTCTAACGCAATGACCCGGATGGAACAGGCAAAAGCCGGAATTGTAACCCCGGAAATAAAAAAGGTTGCACTGCGTGAAGGAATGACGCCGGAAAAAATGCGCGCCGCCGTTGCGGACGGGACGATAGCGCTGGTCCGAAACAAGCTCCGGACCATCGATCCCATGGCGCTGGGCGCCGGAACGCGCATCAAAGTCAATGCCAATATCGGCACCTCGTCGGCAAAATCCGACATCCGCGAAGAGCTTGAAAAAATGCGCATGGCCGTGAAGCACGGCGCCGACGCAATCATGGACCTTTCGACCGCCGGCGACTTAGGCGCGATCCGCAAAACCCTTCTTGCCGAATGCACCGTGCCCTTCGGCACGGTCCCGCTTTACGAAATGGCCTCCATCGCGCGTCAAAAAGCCAGATCCATCCTTGATTTAACGGCCGACGACATGTTCGCGGTCATAGAAAACCACTGCCGGCAGGGCGTCGATTTCCTCACCCTTCACTGCGGCGTGAACCGGCAGACCGTGGCCCGCTTCAAGGAAGTGAAGCGCCTCGCCGGAGCGGTCAGCAGGGGCGGCACCATCATCATGGAGTGGATCCACCATAACAGGCGCGAGAGCCCGCTTTACGAACAATACGACCGGCTCCTCGATATCCTTGCGGAATACGACGTGGCGGTCAGCCTCGGCGACGGGTTCCGGCCCGGCGCGATTGCCGACGCGACCGACCGGGTGCAGATCGAGGAGCTGACCGTGCTGGGCGAGCTTGTCAAGCGCGCGTGGCAGCGCAACGTGACCGTGTTCGTGGAAGGACCGGGCCACGTGCCGCTCAACCAGATCGTCAGCAATATCCAGGTGCAGAAAACGCTCTGCCGGAACGCGCCGTTCTACGTACTCGGACCGCTGGTCACCGACGTTTCCCCGGGCTACGACCATATTTCGGCCGCGATCGGCGGCGCGCTCGCCGGCATGGCAGGCGCCGATTTTCTCTGCTACGTGACGCCTGCCGAGCACCTGCGCCTGCCGTCAATCGACGACGTACGCGAAGGCGTGATCGCCTCGCGCATCGCGGCCCATGCGGCCGACATCGCGCGCGGGTATCCGGGCGCGCAGGAATGGGACGACTCAATTTCCCGCGCAAAGGTCGATCTCGACTGGGAGCGGATGCTTTCGCTGTGCATCAACCCGGAAAAAGCGCGTCAGTACCGCGCCTCCCTGCCGCCGCAGGGCGACGAGACGCTGTGCAGCATGTGCGGGGAGTTCTGCGCGATTAGAAGGTCAAAAAATATTAAATAAAAAATTCGGGCGTTTCTTTCACCTGTAGAGACGCACGGCCGTTCTAAGTATAATGCTATTATCCTTATAAGGCCTTTAGGCCGTGCGTCTCGTTGACAATACCATGCCGGAGACCTATATTTTTACCGGGAAGAAACCGCAGGTTATAGTATATAATAACCAGGAGGAACTATGGTACTCGGCATTTTCAGCAAACGGCATCCGCAGCTTTTTTTAGTACCCCTGCTCTTTCTTTTCTTTTCCTCCCATGCCGCGTACTACTATTCAGGCACCGTGCAGAATAAAACCGCTCAGGGCATTGCCGATGCGAATGTCGCGCTCATCGGGACTTCCGCAACCGCAAGGTCGAACGCAAGCGGTTATTTCGTGATTTCAGGAAATTACATGGTCGCCGTGCGAAGCCAGCCGGCTGCGGCGTTCACCTCCCGCAGGGTTCTTGAGATCAGGAACAACGGCATCCTGCTGTCCGGCCTGGAAAAGACCTCAACGTACTGTGTATTGTATGATCTTGCCGGGAGGAAATTGTGCGACTTCAATGCGAAGCCGCGTCAGAACGTTTTTTTCAGGCCGTCTTTCTCCGGATGCATTATCGCCCGGCTGCAGTCCGGCGGTTACGGCACCGCAATCAAGCTGTTCTGCTTCGAAAACCGCCTGCAGAGAGGTCCGGACGTATTTGTTACCGGCCGTGCCGCGGACAGAATAACGGGAAAAGCCTTTGCCAACGATCCGGGATCGCCCATGCAGTATCTCTGCGCGACAAAAACCGGATACTATCAGGGAACGGCCTGGACTTCCCAGGATACCATGACCGGCATCATTATCACCCTGCTTGACACGGCATCGTACCAGACCGGTCCTGCCTATCTCAATCCGTCGCTGCCGTATGCCGTCCGTGTCTGGGACCTGATCCAGCGCCTGACGCTTGACGAAAAAGCATCACTGATGAACAACGCGTCGGCGGCCGTAAGCCGGCTCAGCATTCCGGCCTACAACTGGTGGAACGAGGCCCTGCACGGCGTCGCGCGGAGCGGGCTCGCGACTTCATTTCCGATTCCCACCGGACTCGCCGCCACGTTTGACACTGCGGCGATCTTTTCCATGACCTCCATCATTTCAACCGAAGGCCGGGCAAAATATCATGATTATCTGGCAAAGGGACAGGGCGGAAACGGGTACGGCGGCATTACGTTCTGGTCGCCGCTCGTTGACATTTCGCACGACCCCCGCTGGGGCAGGGTTCTGGAAACGTACGGGGAAGACCCCTTTCTTACCGGCAAGATCGCCGACGCATTCATCAGGGGCATGCAGGGAAGCGACCCCCGTTACCTCAAAACATCGGCGACCGCCAAGCACTTTGCGGCGCATTCCGGGCCTGACGTGGGCAGGTCGACGTTTAATGCAGTCGTCACCATCCGCGATCTGCAGGACACCTATTTTCCCACCTTCATTTCAGCGATCCGCCAATCCGGCGTCGAAGCGATCATGTGCGCGTATATCAGAGTAAACGGCGTCTATTCGTGTTCGAATAAATGGCTGCTCGATACGATGATACGTCAGACCTGGGGATTCAAGGGCCATGTGGTCTCCGACTGCGGCGCGACCGCCCTGGTCCAGTCCGGCTGCGACATCGGCTGCGGGACATTCACCAACATCGCGAGCCTGGTGCGCGGCGGCTCGCTTTCTGAAGCGCTTGTCGATACGGCGCTCTCCAGAACGCTTCTGACGCGCTTCAAGCTCGGCATGTTTGACCCGCCGCAGATGGTGCCTTTCTCCTCGATACCCGTTTCGATCGTGAATTGCCAGAAACATATCGATTACGCGCGCACGATGAGCCGGAAATCAATTGTGCTTCTGCGCAACCAGAACAACGTGCTGCCGCTCGCCGCTTCGGTCAGGACGATTGCCCTGGTCGGCCCTAACGCCGACCCTCAGGGAGAGGTGCCCCAGGTCATGCTCGGCAACTATTACGGAACGCCGGCAAAGGTCGTGCTGGCGCGTGAAGGGATCACCGCGCGCGCCGCCGTGAGCGGCGTCACGGTCAATTATGTCAGGGGATGCGCGCGCACCGGCACCGATTACAGCGGTTTTGCCGCTGCGGTAACCGCGGCTGGCAATGCGGATGCGGTCGTCGCGGTCATGGGGCTTGCCTCTGAAGCCGACAGCCCCTGGCAGGTCTTTTTAGAGGGGGAAACCATAGACCGGAACGACCTGCGGCTGCCTGCGATTCAAGACAGCCTGCTGAAACGGCTGGTGGCCGTCGGGAAACCGGTGATATGTGTGCTGATAAACGGCGGTTCGCTCTCGATCGATTATGCCGCCCAGAATGTCCGCGGCATTCTTGAAATGTGGTATCCGGGCGAACAGGGAGGAAATGCGATTGCCGACGTTCTTTTCGGGGATTACAATCCGGGCGGACGGCTGCCGCAGACCTATTATCAGGCCGCGACGACCTTTCCCGCCATTTCGGTCATGTCCATGACGGGCCGCACGTACCGTTATTTTACCGGACAGGTGCTGTATCCCTTCGGGTTCGGACTGAGCTATACCGCTTTTACTTACAGCAATCTCAGGTGCACGCCCTCAAGCGGACCGACCAGCCAGCCGGTTGCGGTCGCGGTCGACGTGACCAACAGCGGAACACGCAACGGTGAAGAAGTGGTCCAGGTGTATGTTAAAGACGTGTCCGCCTCGGTTCCCGTCCCGATCAGGAGTCTGGCGGCTTTCCGGAGGGTGGCGATACCGGCGGGCCAGACCATAACGGTCGGCTTCACGCTGCAGCCCAGGAACTTCTCCATTGTCGACAACAGCGGACAGCGGATCGTTGAACCCGGCGATTTCTCCCTCTCGGTCGGCGGCGGCCAGCCGATTGCAGTCGACGGCAGCGTTCCCCCTCTGGTGAGCGGAACCGTGACCCTGACCGGCAGCACCTATGTAATAACCCCGTGACCCTTGCCGGCGCCGGCCGCACGTCAGGACGCGAAAGGGAGTTTACCTGCATGACATCGTCGTCTTTTCCTTCTTTCACGAAGGCTTCTGTTCAGGTGCTGGCGGCCGTTGCACTCCTTCTGGCGGCCGGTTGTACGGCGCATCGCTATTCCAACGCGGAACTCAGGCAGAAAGCCCTCTTCGTATTTCCTCCGGTCTATGACACCATCATCGAGCCGCTCCATACCGAGCTCGTACCGATTTACAAAAGGATGTTTTTCCTGAAAAACGACGTCGACGAACTGAAAAACAGGCTGTGGGACGGCGGCTCGAACCAGCGCGTCATGAGGATCGACAACAATATCGACATTCTGAAAAGCGAAATCAACGCGCTTTCCGCCATCCGCAGGGAAATCCTCAATACGATTTACTACATTTACCCCGGCTATGAGTATCCGGAAATCGTGCCCTATGGCGGCAAAAATAAGTCCTATAAAAAAATCACCGGGGCCATCATCCTCGTCACCTTGGAAGACCAGCAGGAATATCTGAATGCGAAATCGAACGATGAAAAATTGTCCGAAGAAATCGACTATATGCCCCTTCTCGCAACAGCGTTAAAAAAATTCGATGCGCTGCCCGACTCCCTCAGGAAGCCCATTCAACCGATCGGCACGCCGGGCCCGGTCCCCCGGATACGGCCCTACACGCCTCCCCCGCTGCATCGGAATTAATGACCGCATGACCCGCCCGGACTGCCTACCTGCCGGGGAGTTTCTCCCATGCCGGAGGACCTGCCCGGGCGGCGGCCGCTTTCGGGAGCGGGACGTTGCATTTTGCCGGTGAGCGGACGGCTTTCAGGATCCCGCGTTCCGAAAACGGCACCGGGCCTGTTTCAAACTCTGGAACATTATAGCATTTCGCGTATGCATCGTACGATGCGGGGTCCTCCTGCGGCATGATGAACGGCTTGTGCACGGCGCCTGCGCTGTCGACATAGCTGAAAAAGATCCTCGTAAAGGCGCCGTCGTTCCTTTTCGATG
>CAISVC010000467.1 GCA_903888815.1 uncultured Fibrobacterota bacterium | reverse complement strand
TTCCTCTGCCTGCACCTGTCCGTCCGCATACCAGGAGCTATAGCGGCCGTCCCCTGCCTGGTTACCCTTGCGGTCGATCCTGACATGGTATTGCTCTTTAAGCTGTCCGTTCGGGTACCTGGTTTCCTTGAGTTCCCGTTTCCCGCATCCGGCGGCGGCTATACAGCATATGATGAAAACAAGTTTATAAAAGTTCGCTGCTCTGCAGGCGGTCATAATTATTCTCTTTCTGCTGTTTTGCTGCTAATTAAGCCCCGGCAACCCTGAAAATCCCGATTTGCGGTCCGGCCAGCGGGAGCCGATGACCTTCCATTTCAACATTTCTCTTTTACACAGAATTGAAACCGGTTCGGGATCGTTCTCTTTGCCGGCGAGATCCAGAGTTCCTGCCGCCCAGGCACCGCGGGTCCAGACTAAAAGATCGGCGATGGAAGTGTCTTTTCCCGCGGTAATATTGACGATACGGTAATCCACCCGGAGGTTATTGAATTCGGAAAAAACATAGCTGAAGCCGCCCCGCAGGGAAGCATAACTGAAACCCATTTCGTCCCGGTAATACGGCGAGACAAGTGTTGTAAGCTCATCAATATTTTCAGTTTCAATTGCAGATTGCCCTTTTCGTAAAAGAGATTCGACGGCTTTTTTCCGGTCAGAATGGTACACTACTGCCGTGGCCGCCGCAAGGGCGATGATGCAGAGCAGAAAAAGTCTGGTACGGCAGCGGGATTTCATAGCGGGGACACGATTGAAATATAAAACAAAACTTGCTTGTGCCGGCGGTATAACGTAACTTTTTAGAAAATAGTGCGGTGGTTGCCGCGGCGCATCAGGTCATTATTTCCTCAAAAGGAGCGTTGTCATGAGAAGCGTACGGAATTACGCAAACTACCGGAAGTTTCTTCTGGATTACTATGGTGCGATGCAGAAGAAAGATCCGGAGTTTTCATATAGAAAGTTCGCGAAACAGGTCAAACATGCGAATGCCAGTTTTCTCCATAACATCATGCACGGGAGACGGAAACCCGAAATACGCACCATCATCAGTATTGCCGCAGCTGCGGGTATGGATGAACAGGAAACCCGCTATTTCGCCAACCTCGTCGAATTGAACCACGCCGCTTCGGCCCCGGTGCGCCAGTACTTCCAGAATGAGCTGCAATTCATCAGATCGTGCGGGAACATCCTCAAGTACCGGAAGAAAAAAAAATAAAAAGGCCCCGGCGCCGGGGTGAGTAACAATTGTTATGCGCGTGTCGCGGAGGTGGTATCGGGTTTGGACGCTTCGTCAAGGAGGCGGCAGCCTTCCATGAGCAGAAAAGTGGTGGTCATGGTGATTTCCGGGTTTTCTGCAGGAATCTCCTGCGGGGTGAAGGCAAAGGTCCCTTCGTTGCAGTTGAGCGTTTGATAAACCGCCTGCTCGCCGGTTATTTCATTAAACCGGGCGGCGACGACCCGGCCGCTGCTGATTGAAAATGTTCCCTCGCCGGCTGTCGCTTTGAGGGCGAGTATTCCGCTCTTGCACCCTGTTTCGAGCATCTGGAAAAGCTCCACCGGGCAGAGGTGCGCAAGGTCTCCGGACAGTCCGGGTGTCGCTCCATGAGAGCCCATTATGTCCGAGACATTTATTATCTGCGTGACTTCGCACTGCGCCTGGTCCCTCAGTTCCTTGAACTCATCCGTGATAAGCGAGGGATCGTCGACCAAACGGGCGGTGAAGACCGCCGATGCGATACGTATCTTGTCCCAGTCGTTCAGAAAATAGGCGCGATCGGAAAGCCTTGTGTTGTTCAGATAGGTGCCGTTCGAACTGCCGAGATCACTGATGCAGTATCCCTTCTGGAATTTCAGCCACTCTATCGCCGCATGCCTGCGGCTGACACGGGGCTCACTCAGGACAATATCATTCTCCACTGCACGTCCGATGGTCGCTTTCCCCTTGGCGTGAATGAGTATCGGTTCTTCAGGATACCGTACGAGGAATAGATTCCGCATTGCCTTTCTCCGCTGTATAATATAATTGATACATTTGAAGAAAAAAGCTATGACAGAAAATCCGGAAGGAAATCGTGCGCTTATTGCTGTGATAATTATTTTACA
>CAISVC010000466.1 GCA_903888815.1 uncultured Fibrobacterota bacterium | reverse complement strand
TGCGGGATAAACTCCAGCGGCTGAAGAAACTGCAATGCGGTACCGTACAATTTCCGCGTATCGTTATCGAGCAGCACCTCGAACTTTTTCTTTATCCATTCGGATTCGGAAGGGTTCGGAAGGGCTGCGTCGGGTTTAAACCGCGAGACGGCCGGCAGCTGCCCGTTGTCGCCGGGCTGCACGATCTGGCCGATGACCGCCTCGGCTGCCTGCGCCTGTTCATTATCACACACAACGATAGTAGGAGGCCGATGACGGAGGTAAAACTGCCGCAGGCGTTCGTATGAAGGCACCTTTCCATCAGGGAGCCGTTTTTCGGAGGTGGCGCCGAGCAGTTCGCCATGCCCGCTTACCACGATGAAAAACATATGCCTCGGATGCGCCGCATCGACGATGCAGAGCGATCCCCGGCGCAGGTCTTCGACGTATTTCTTTTCCAGCTCCGGTGCGATCCGCCGCGCCGCCCATTCTTCCGCCTCCTCACGCAACCGTATTTTAACGTCGCGCTCCACGATAGGTTGCAGCAACCGCAGCCAGCTTTCATCGATGATTTCGCACAGGAGATCGAAGCCGCTGAAATCCGGGTTGGTGATGAAGTGATGGCGCAGAAGCTCGGTGATGCGGAACAGCTGAACACCGAGCCGCAGGCGCACCGCCTTTTCGTCTTCCGCCGCCAGGAGCTGCAGGATTTCTTCTTTTGTCAATTCTGCAAGCGGCGTCTGTTTTCCGGCGTAGCGGAGGAATCTCTGATCCTGCTTGCTTTTAGGCATTATGTCGAAATAGCCGTCGTCATAGGCGAAATCACGCACCATGGCGCGGACCGTATCATCGTAGGCAAACCGCTCGGCGAGGACATCTTTGATGCCCTGCAGCACATCAGCGGCGGATTTGAGCGAAGGGTCCCTGCCGATATAGGTTTCGGCCAGGGCTGCAACGGGTTCGTTCTGTTCTTCCTGGCGCGCAACGATATCGGCAAGTGGCTCAAGCCCTTTCTTTATCGCCAACTGCCCCCTGCTCCGGGGATTTGGCCTGAGCGGCAGCAGCATATCATCAAGCTCAAAAGCGCTGGACATCAGACTGACGCGCTTTTCAACGGCCGGCGTTAGCTTATTTGCCTTTTTAAGGGCATTCAAAACACGCTTCTTCTTGGAGACAAGCTCTGCCATGTTATCAAGAAAATCGTAAATCTCCCAGAGACTGGAAATCGGGATTTCGGCAGCGATTTCGGGCCGGTATTCTGCAAGGTAATACGGCGTATCGCCTTTCTGAAAGGCATCACACAGTATTTCAGAAAGCGCCGGAGAGATGTTCCATTTATCCGCTATCTGCCTGGCGAACTCAATCATGAGGATTAGTGTAATTGAAGGAAACAATAATTTGTCGGATGGAGAAAATAGAACATGCTCTCGTATGAGGCAACAAAACTCTTTATTGCTTTCAGGTGAATAAAAAATTGGGGGCAAAGAAATCATTCATCCTTCGCCCCCTACTCACTGCAACTGCATCTGAAGTCAACTACCTTTTCTTCTTCTTCGCCGCCTTTTTCTTTGCGGCTTTCCTTTTTGCTGCCACTTCACTACCTCCTTTTGGAAGGGTACGGTGGAGACATAAAACCCGCCTTTTGCACCTTTACGTGCAGGGAAGGCCTTTCTATTCCTTTACTTTTAACAATTTTCAAAGAGTCCCAACTCTCTCTATATAATATTAAACTCATCACGCAGTAATGTCAATAAAAATATTTATTATGCTATGCAAAATTCGCCCGTGCTTTTTTCTTGCCTTTGACAGCATTAAGGCGGTCGATGACTTCCTGCGGGTCGTCGGTAACGGTCACGAGCGCCATATCCTCCGGCGAAATGTAGCCGTATTCCGAGCGCACCGTTCTTTCGAGCCACCGCAGAAGCCCCTGCCAGTAAGATTTACCCATAAGAATAAGCGGCAGTGTCGCCACCTTGTGCGTCTGCACCAATGTAAGCGTCTCGAACATTTCATCCATGGTGCCGAAACCGCCCGGCATGATAATCACGGCCGAGGTGTATTTGAGAAACATCACCTTGCGGCAGAAAAAATGACGGAAACTGATCATGTTCTTGATGTACCGGTTGGGCTTCTGTTCGAACGGCAATTGAATATTGAGACCGATCGAGGTGCCGCGTTCCATGGCAGCGCCTTTGTTGGCCGCCTCCATGATGCCGGGACCACCGCCGGTTATCACGCCGTAGCCGTTCTTCGCCGCCAAGCGGGCGACCTTGACCGTCAACTTGTAATAGTTGTGGTTTTCCGGCGTTCGTGCCGATCCGAAAATGGTGACACACGGCCCGATGCGGGAAAGCGTTTCGAATCCTTCGACGAACTCCGCCATGATGCGGAAAAGACGCCAGGTATCTTCCTGCGATGCGGAACAGGGCAAGTTTTGACTATTATTATTGTTGCTGGGCATAACGGCTCTTTCTAAACGGTGTTGAACGAAACAATACTCATTATATTATTTTGCCATAGAAAGGGCTATTGCTGAACCAGCAGTAAAATATATCGATGGACCCCTCGCGCCTTACTCAAATCTATGAACGGCTGAAGCCGCTGCTCGCCGGCACCGGCGATCTCTTCCTTTTTGTCGATACGATGTCGCAGCAGCTCTTCGTGTGCAGGGGAACCGCCATTGTCGAACGTTTCGACGCATCGACCGCGCTCCGCGGCCTCGGCAACCGCGAGGGCTCCAATAAAACGCCCACCGGCCTTCACCGCATAAAAGAAAAAATCGGGGCCGGCGCGCCTGCGGGGCGGATTTTCAGAGACCGCCTCGATACAGGCCTTGACTGCAGTTCTGATTTGACAGAAGATACTCTCATCGTCACCCGTATTCTGCGGCTGGAAGGGCTCGAACCCGGCCTTAACAAAGGACCGCATATCGATTCGTTCGAACGGTACATCTACATCCACGGAACCAATAAGGAAGAACTGGTCGGCACTCCCCTGTCACACGGCTGCGTCTGCCTCCGCTCAAACGACATCATCAGGCTGTTCGACACGGTGAAAGAGGGGACTCTTGTTTTTATCGATGCGGCGTTCTGTTCGGTCAGCGGGCACCGCTGTTCGCATCTCCATTTCACCGGTATTTTCGGCTCCGGTATGAGCGCGCTCGCGCAGTATCTCCAATGGAGCGGCGTCTTGGTATCCGGATCCGACCGGCTCCTTCAAAGCCCTGACACGGAGGAGACACGTGCCGGGCTTTTAAATGCGGGGTGTAATATCTTCAGTCAAGACGGCTCCGGCATCACCGTATCCACCGATGCCGTGTGCATCTCGACCGCCATCGAGGAATCGAATCCGGACATCGCTGCCGCCCGGTCCCGCGGCCTGCCTGTTCTCCACCGCTCCGATGTTCTGGCGGCGATTATTGCGTCAAAAAAAACCGTTGCGGTTGCGGGAACGAGCGGCAAATCGACCGTCACGGCCATGATTTTCGAATTTTTAACTGCCTGCGGCAGGTCGCCCTCGCTTATAAGCGGCGCGCCGCTCGTGCGGCTTGAAAAAGAGGGACTGTCCGGCAACGCGTTCGTGGGGGCATCCGACCTGCTGGTGGTTGAAGCCGACGAGAGCGACGGCACGCTTGTCAAGTACCGGCCGGCGGCAGGCGTTATCCTCAACATCTCCAAAGACCACAAAAACGTCAACGAGGTCGAATCCCTGTTTCAAACCTTTGCTTCGCAATCCGCATGGATCGCCGTGAATGCCGACGATTGCGGACTCGACCGTATCCGCGCTCAGGAACGGTTCGGCATCAGCCCGTCCGCAACCTGGAAACCCGACCGCATCGAACTGCTGCCCGATTCGGTGACCGTGCACCGCAGCGGCACTGCCCTGCATCTGCCGCTGCCCGGCGCGCACAACGCAGAGAACCTCTGCGCCGCGCTTTGCGTATGTGAACATTTTGGATGCGGCCTGGAGACGCTGGCGCTCCCGGTTCGAAACTACAAAGGCGTGGCGCGCCGCTTCGCGCTCACCCGCACGCGCAAGAAGATATTCGTGGTCGACGACTTCGCCCATAATCCGGCAAAGATCGCAGCAGTAGTCAAGGCCGCCCGCGGCCTTTCGGAGCGCATCATCGCCGTCTACCAGCCGCACGGCTTCGGGCCAACCAGATTTCTCAAGGATGAATACATTTCGACCTTCCGCGCGATTTTCATGCCGACCGATTCGCTCTGCCTTCTACCCATCTACTATGCCGGCGGCACGGCGGTGAAAGATATTTCATCCGAAGATATTATAAACGGCCTCGGTACGGTTCCGTTTAAAGCGCGTGCGATTAAAGACCGGGACGAGCTTCTGGATGTTCTGGTAAATGACGCCCATCCGGGCGACTGTATCCTGCTCATGGGCGCGCGCGACCCCTCGCTGCCAACGCTGGCGAAAAAAATTATTGAGGTTTTCGGAGGAACTTCAGAGCTGTCTTCTTAAAAAATCATACAAAATACCACGCCGTTGCTTCGTCCACCACCCAGTTGACGCCTTCGGCCTTGCGGTCGCTTAACAGCAGCTCGATGATCCGGTTCGAAATGGTGCTGGAACGGGTGACGCCGAGAAGCTCGATGCCGATCCTGCGCTGGCGCTGGCCCTTCTGGTAGGTGAGACCCTCGTAGTTTTCCATGATGCGCGAGAAGATTTCAACGATGAGCGACGCGATTTCGCGGACGTCGATCATCTCGAACACCTGCTTCGGATCGTCGAGCTGGTTCTGCACGCGCAGGAATGCGACTTTCTCGTCAATCCAGGATACGACAAGCGGCTGGATGAACCGGAGCGCGTAATTGTATTTGCATACGAGCGCGAAACAGTCGCAGAAATCAACCAGCCGGGGGCCGAGCCGCTTGCGCAGCGCGTCGCTCACCACGTCTCCGGTGATCCGCTTCGCCCATGACTGCAGCTCCTCCTGCGTCACCGAACATTCGCCGCGTATTTCGCTCACCGCGCCGGCGAGTTCACTGTCGCAGCGCTGCCCTTTGTCTAGGAGCGCGATGCAGTTCTCCAGCCTGCTGCGCCCCGTCTTCCGGGCGACCTTTGCGGCCAGCCATTTAAGTTCCTGGACAGTCACCTGCTCGCCGCTGTGCCGATCCAGCTTCTGCGACAGCAGGTTCAGCATATCTTCGATGGTGCGCTGGTCAGCCTGCGTGCCCCACATGCCTTTAATGCCGGTAATCATGAAAATCGCGGACACCAGGAGCCGCCGTATGCGCTCTGCCGCGTATTCGCGCTGCTGCGCGTAAAAAAGGATTGTTTTTTCCATGCCGGTCTGGAAAAGAACCGGTTCCCTTTCCTTTTCCTCTTTTATGCAACCGACCATGAACTTCCAGTCCTCGAGCACGGTCTGGAAAATCCGCAGATCCATCTGCAGATTTTTCGCCCTGAGGGTTGAATAAATGTCCGCGATATTCAGGGTCACGGTCAGTCCGAGCACCCTGGCCGGGTCCTTGAGCCGCAGCGCATCAAGAAGCACGGGCCGCGACGCCTCGCCGGTGCACAGCATGCCGAAAAGATCATGGTGCCCGATGAGTTCGATGAGCAACGGGAAATAATCCTCGCCCGCGTACCGGAGAAGATTCCGCATGTCGGCGGTTTCCGCGTCGGAGAGCGTTTCAAGAAGATGTTTTCCGAGCAGTCCGTGACGCTCCCGGTTTATTGTTTTTCCGATGTCGTGGTACAGCGCCGCAAACCGCAGGAATTTTCTGAAATAGCCGTTGGCCGGGCCCAGAAGGCTTGAAGAATTTTTTGACTGAAGAAACTGACCGTATGCGGCAAACGGCTCGCTGGACCAGATATCGGACCGGCCGAGAATCCGGGAATAGGAGTTCCCCGTCAGCATCACAGCCGCTTTTATGACATGGGTGATATGGTGGCGGTATACCTCGGTGACCCGCTCATTGCCGAGGATCCGCTCCTGTTCGCGCAGCCGTTCCTCAATCTCCTCTACCGGCAGGTCCTGCTCGTCCTTGCCCAGGTCGCGCGAGTTCGGGTTTTCCTTGTCATAGAGTTCAACGACCCTGCCGCTCGAAAGCCAGGCGCTGCTGTCAAGCGCGAGCAGCAGCTCTCCCAGCGGAAAATGCTGCAGCTCTTCGCGCGAAGGATATCCTTTGTCCGTCAGAATGTCATTAATCTGGTCTAAAGTCATAATTTCCTCCTGTATAATAAACTATAATAATTATTCTTTAGCTAAAGGCTTT
>CAISVC010000465.1 GCA_903888815.1 uncultured Fibrobacterota bacterium | reverse complement strand
GCCGCCCTGCCCCAGAACGCGCGCAATATGATAAAGCACGGAAAGTCCGTTAAACCCGAGTTCCGCTTTTAATTCCGATAATACCATTAGTTGCTTTACTCTTTGGAATTGCCCGAGTGCTGTTTGTTCGCGGGGGTTACCGAGGTTGCCCCGCTCTCTGGGGTTCCCCGCACGATGGGCGGTCCCCTATGTTCGCGGAACAACCCCGGCAACCCCCTTCATAGCTCCCGTCAGCGCCGTTTGCATTTGAAGTTGATTTTCAGTAAGACGACGGCTTGACAGTGCCCCCACACAGAAGATCGTTACTTGGCCGTTCTACGTATAACACTGTTATCCTTATAAGGCCTTTAGGCACTATCGCCACCCGGCCTGCCTGCCGAAGCCCCTGCCTTCGCCGAAGCGGCTACGCGCAGGCAGGGGGACACTGGGCTCAGCCATCCTAAAAAATTATTTCTTAAAAAACTTATTTAATAAACAGCATCTCCCGATACTTGGGCAGCGACCATAACGAATCCGGAATGGACGACTCAATCGCATCGACATGCCTGCGGATGTGCTCCATCTGCGGCTTGAGTTCGCTGAAAAGTTTTGCCGTCTTCTTTTCGAGCTCGTCCGTGTGATGGACCTTTTCCAGGATCGCTTCCATCTCTTTGAGGTTTTTCCTGATGTAATAAATGTCCGCCGAAAGCGTTTCGAACGCCTCCCGCCGGTCAGGAAGCGCGCCGTCGCATATTTTCACTGATTTTCCGGCGCAGAGTTTTTCCATGTTAAGAAGACCTGAGGCCAGCTCGTTCTGGAACTCGTACGCCTGCGGGATCACCATGGTGTTTACCATATCGGCAAGCGTTTTCGCCTCGATATTGATGATCTTTTCGTAGGTTTCGAGCCAGATATGGTACCGGGCGGTGAGCTCGACCTTGGAGAAGACGCCGTGTTTCTGGAACAGGCCGACGGCCTTGGGCGTGATAAGAGCCTTGAGCGCTTCGGCCGTGGACGCGACATTCGGCAATCCCCGTTTTGCGGCCTCCCTGATCCACTCCTCGGAATAGTTGTTGCCTTCCCAGAGAATCGGCTTCGTCTCCTTGATGATTGACCCGAGCACCTTGAGCACCGCTGCGTCGAACGCGCCCTTCTTTGCCTCGGACTTGATCCGGTCGATCATCATGAGCATGGCGTCCGCAACGATGGTATTGAGGACCGTAAGGCTCGTGGAAATGTTCATGGCGCTGCCGACCGCCCTGAACTCGAACTTGGAGCCGGTGAACGCAAAGGTCGATGTGCGGTTGCGGTCGGTCGTGTCGCGGAAAAATTTCGGCAGCATGCCGATGCCGAGGTCGACCAGGTCCTGCTTCTTTCCTTTTGAGAGCTTGCCGCTTTCGAGCATCTCAACGATCTTGGTGAGCTGCTCTCCGAGGAAAATGCTCACGATGGCCGGCGGCGCCTCGTTGGCGCCGAGCCGGTGTTCGTTGCCCGCGGACGCCACGGCCGCCCTGAGCAGGTCGGCGTTGGTGTACACCGCATAGATCACCGACGCGAGTACGGTAAGGAACAGCAGGTTTTCTTCCGGCGTTTCGCCGGGATTGAGCAGGTTGTTGCCCTTGTCGTCCGAGAGTGACCAGTTCACGTGCTTGCCCGATCCATTGATGCCGGCAAACGGTTTTTCGTGGAGCAGGCAGACAAGGCCGTGGCGAAGCGCCACTTTCTTCATGATGTCCATGAGCAGCTGGTTGTGGTCGGCCGCCAGGTTCGACTTCTCGAAGACCGGGGCGAATTCGTACTGGTGCGGCGCGACCTCGTTGTGCCGCGTCGTCACCGGGATCCCGAGCTTGTATGCCTCTTTGGAGACGTCGAACATGTAATTGAGCACCCGGTCCTTGATGGAGCCGAAGTACTGGTCTTCAAGCTGCTGCCCTTTAGGCGAGGAAGCGCCGATGAGCGTGCGGCCGGCAAGCACGAGGTCGGGCCGCAGGCGGTAGTATCTCTCGTCGATCAGGAAATATTCCTGCTCGGGCCCGCAGGTCGAATAGACGTTTTTCGCCTCGGTGTGGCCGAAGAGCTTGAGCAGCGCGACGGCCGCCCTGCTGATCGCCTGGTCGCTGCGGAGGAGCGGCAGCTTCTTGTCGAGCGCCTCGCCTGTATAGGAGATGAAAATCGTCGGGATGCAGAGGGTCTTGCCGTTTTCAACCTCGGCGATGAACGCCGGCGACGACGGGTCCCACGCCGTGTAGCCGCGCGCCTCGAAGGTCGCCCTGATGCCTCCCGAAGGGAACGACGATGCATCCGGTTCCCCCTGGATCAGTTTGCTGCCGGTAAATTTTTCGATGACCGTGCTTGGCGACGAGAAACTGATGAAAGAATCATGTTTCTCTGCTGTCAATCCTGTCATTGGCTGGAACCAGTGGGTATAGGAAGTGGCGCCCTTTTGCAGCGCCCAATCCTTCATGGCATGGGCGATCTCATCGGCCTCTTCAACGCCGATGACCACCCCCTCCTCCTGCCATCTTTTGAAAGCCCTGAAGGTCGGGGTCGACACCATATTTTTCATCGTCAATTCACTGAACGTATTGACGCCGAAATATTCGGATACCCGTGGCGGATTGGAATTTTTTTTCACTTCAACCGGCTTGATGGACAACGTCGCGGCGGTTCGGTGGCTCATAGGATCCTTTCCTTTGATAAAAGGGTATTTCTCCGCACTACTACGCATTATGGACTATTGTAAAAGACGCAATTGCCATGCCATAAATGAATTTATAATATAAAAATTGAGGATTCTTCATATTAAGGCTTTTTTCGGCTTACCGAATTCAGCAGAAGACAAATTTCTGTCTGCAGCCGTTAATGATAATATACATAAATTCTCAATCAATTGATACGTTTTTGTACTGTTTTTTACATATAGTACATTTTTGTGCTAATATCGTCGCTCTATTATCCACTTATCACAGTAGAATATCTGCTATGAAACATATTTGTATCAATAGTGCCTGTAATTTTTAAGAAACTGCTGAATACTAAAATTAAATAAGAATAACTGTTATCTGGCACACCAATTGCGCATATTTGAACTTAATATATGATTAAGGTATATACGTATCTCAGCTCAGGTCTTCCGGGACTGGATAAGGTACTTG
>CAISVC010000464.1 GCA_903888815.1 uncultured Fibrobacterota bacterium | reverse complement strand
GTTCCGGAGGATCGCCTACGAGCTTATGACCTTCGATGATCTCGGCCTGCCGCCCGTGGTCAAGGAGCTGTCGGACCGTCCGAACGGCCTTGTGCTTGTCACCGGACCGACGGGCTGCGGCAAATCGACCACGCTTGCCGCCATGATCGACCGCGTCAATGATAAATTTCCCTACCATATCATCACCATCGAAGACCCCATCGAATACCTCCACCCGCATAAAAAGTCGACGGTTGACCAGCGCGAAGTCTATGCCGATACCAAATCCTTCCAGGCCGCGCTGAAAAGCATTCTCCGCCAGAACCCGGACGTGGTGCTTCTCGGGGAAATGCGCGACATGGAATCAATACAGGCGTCCCTCACCATCTCCGAAACAGGCCACCTCTGTTTCGCCACGCTGCATACCAACTCATGCTCGCAGACCCTGGCGCGCATCGTCGACGTATTCCCGGGCGACAAGCAGCAGCAAATCCGCACACAACTCTCGATGTGCCTCAACGGCGTGCTCTCCCAGGTGCTGCTGCCGAAAGTCGGCGGCGGCCTGCAACTCGCCATGGAAATAATGATCGCCACGCCGGCCATCAGGGCGCTGATCCGCGAAAACAAGCTGCAGCACATCGACAACCAGATCATGCTCGGCACCAAATTCGGCATGCAGACCATAAACCAGTCGCTGGTATCCCTCGTCAATGGAGGGCTCGTCACCGAGGACGATGCGATGGCCGCAAGCCCCGACAAGGAAGACTTCCGTAAAAGTCTCATGCAGTAAGGGTTCCGCCGCCCCTTCTCCTTGTACCGGCGCAGGCGGTATTTTATAATCCATGGAATACAGCTTCCCAATTATCCTGTTGAATTTACGTCTTCACCTGTTATAATTTTTTAACTATGGCCCCACAAACGCAAACGGCAGTGCCGGCAGCCGAGACCGGTCCGGGAACGCAAATCATCCTGGCGCTTTTCAGCTATAACGATTCCAAGCTCAAGGAGGTTGTCCCGCTTTTCAATCCCCTGTCGGTCGATCCGACGCTGCGCTTCGTAAAAGCCGGCCAGGCCCACCGCGACCAGCTCTGGTGCGACATTGTCTGCGTCCTCTACGACCCGTCGGTTAAGGTCGATACGTTCGTTCATGATATCGCAACGCTCAAACTGGTGAGAAAAATCCCGATTGTCATTGTGCTCGCTTTCGACGCCGACCGGCAGACCATCGAACAGAACAAACTCGAACTGGCGACCGATTACATAGTCTATCTCCCGCAGCCGCCCGAACAGTTCGCCAAAACGATCATGATGCACGTGGTGTCGATCAAACTCAACAAGCAGCGGGAGAGTTCACGCACCGAATTCGGCCGCAAGACGCATGCGCTCGGCGAAATCCTGGTGCAGAACAATGTGATTAACGCCGTGCAGCTTAAAAAAGCGCTCGACCATCAGAAAAGCTCCGGCAAGCGGATCGGCGATGCGCTCGTCGAACTTGGTTTCATCGACGAGGACCAGAAACTCCATTTTCTCTCTTTCCAGCTGGCCGTGCCGATCGCCACGGCCCGCCAGTATGCCGCCGCCGACCTGAACGTGGTGGCGCTCATTCCCGAACACGTGGCCCGGCGGTACGACTGCATCGCGCTTGAAAAGCACGACACCGAGCTCAGCGTGGCAATGACCGACGTCCTCGACCTGCGCCTCCTCGACAGCCTGCGCGACATTACCGAGCTTACGATCAGGCCGACGCTCGGCAAGCACGACGATATCAGCACCTCCATCGACCGTTTTTACCGCGACATCTCCTCGCACAAAGACGCGTCAAGCCTCATGCACGACCTCGATGAGGGCGTGGAGTACGTCGAGGACAGGCAGGAGGAGGTCAACCTCGACGAAATCGCCGCGGCAGGGGCCGAGCTCGGCATTGTCAAGCTCGTGAACATGCTCATCGGCAATGCCGTGCGTGACCGCGCGAGCGACATCCACGTCGAGCCGCAGGAGCACGAACTCGTGGTCCGCAACCGCATCGACGGCGATATGCATAAAGTGATGTCGCCGCCCAAACAGTCGCACCAGGCGATCGTCACCCGCATAAAAATCCTTTCGAACCTTGATATTGCGGAAAGGCGGCTGCCGCAGGACGGCCGCATGGTCGTCAAGATGGGAAAACGCGAGGTGGATATCCGCGTATCGATTCTGCCTACGATTTTCGGCGAAAAAGTGGTGATGCGTATCCTCGACAAGGAAGCTTTTGAAAAAAGCGTCACGAACCTCGGCTTCAGCCCGCATGACATCGGCATTTTCAAAACGCAGATCACCAAGCCCTACGGCATGATCATCGTCACGGGTCCCACGGGATCGGGCAAATCAACGACGCTCTATTCGGCGATATCGGTAATCAAGAATGTTACCAAGAACATCATTACGGTCGAGGACCCGGTCGAATTCCACATGGAAGGCATCAACCAGGTGCATGTCAACACCAAGATCGGCCTGACCTTTGCCGGCGCGCTGCGGTCCATCCTCCGTCAGGACCCCGACATCATTCTCATCGGTGAAATCCGCGACAATGAGACCGCCGACATCGCCATTAAAATGGCGCTCACCGGACACCTCGTGTTCAGCACGCTGCACACCAACGACGCGGCAAGCACCATCGCGCGTTTTGTCGATATCGGCATTCCTCCCCTGCTTCTGGGGTCGTCCCTGAACCTCATTATCGCCCAGCGTCTGGTACGGAGGATATGCTCCAAGTGCAAGGTTGAATATTCCCCTCCCGATGAACTCCTTGATCAGCTCAACCTGAAGAAGGAATCGGCGCTGAAATTCTATAAAGGAGAAGGCTGCGTTGCCTGCAACGGCGCGGGCTTTACGGGCCGTATCGGCATCTTCGAATTTCTCGTTATCTCAAAGGAAATCCGCAAGCTCATCCTGAGGAACGCGCCGACAATGGAGATTCAGGAACAGGCGGAAAAAGACGGCATGAAATCGCTGCGCCAGGCCGGAATTTCAATCGCCCTGGAAGGAAATACGACGATCGAACAGGTGATCGCGGCAACAACCGAGATTTAACGGCTTTGCGGTATCCTGACCTCTGGAACGCGCGGGGGCGGCGGCGGTTTTTTAGGAGCAGCCTCTTCACCGGTACTCTGCGGCATTCTTATAAGTTCCTCCATCGTCGGCGTTTTTTTCTGAGCCGTATCCTCTTCCTGCGACATTTTCAGCGTATGCTCCTCCAGGTGCAGTTTGAGCCGCATATCCACCGGGCTGGTGGCGTTCTGCAGCGCCTCGTCAACGGTAATGAGGCCCTTTGAATACAATTCCAGGATCGCCTGATCGAAGGTCTGCATGCCGTACTGCTCCTTGCCCTTGCCGATATTTTCAACGATATCGGCGAGCTTTTCAGCCTCAAGGATATACCCGCGTATCGCCGCGTTGATAATCATGACCTCGGCGGCAAGCACCAGCCCCTTCTTGTCGGCCCGCTCAAGGAGCCGCTGGGAAATCACGGCCCGCAGGTTGTAGGCGAGCTGGATCCGCACCTGACGCTGCTGACTGGCCGGGAAGGTATCGATAAAACGGCCGACCGTTTCTTTCGCGTCCGTGGTATGGAGCGTCGACATGACAAGGTGCCCGGTTTCGGCGGCGCGCAGGGCGATTTCCATGCTCTCGGAATCCCGCAGCTCTCCCACCAGGATGACGTCCGGGTCCTGCCTGAGCGCTCCCCTGAGCGCATGGTGGAAATCGACGGTGTCCATGCCCACTTCACGCTGATTGATGACGGCGACTTTATCGTCGTGCAGAAATTCGATCGGGTCCTCGATGGTGATGATATGACACGGCCAGCTGCGGTTGATCTCATCGATCATGGCCGCAAGGGTCGATGATTTTCCGGAGCCGCTCATGCCGGTGACGAGAATCAGCCCGCGGTTGGAGAGGGCGATTTTCTTGACGATAGGAGGTATGCCCAGATCATCGAGGGTATGGATTTTAAACGGAATGAAGCGCATGGCAATCGAAATCACGCCGCGCTGCCTGAAAATATTGACCCTGAAGCGCGCATAGCCGGGTATCGCGTACGCTAAATCAACCTCCAGGTCCTTCTCCAGCCGGTGCCAGTGCTGAACGCCCAGAAAATGCTTTGCGAGATCCTCGGTATGCTTGGCCTCAAGCGGCTCTGCCTGAACCGCCTGCATCGCCCCGTATATCCTCCGTAAAGGAGGCCGCCCCACCTTGAAATGAAGGTCGGAAACACCCTCAACCACCAGTGATTTCAGATAGGTATCAACGTTCATTCGGCAGTATCCCCGTATACAACCTTAAAAAATCATCCATTAAGTATAGCTTAATCGGCTGAAACAGTACAGAACAAAGTTTCCGGCTTCCAGCGGAGAACAGCAGCAGGTTCGAATTTTAAAAAATATATCTGATCCCGATCCCGACGAAGAGCAGGGCGTTGACTTCAGGAATCAGATTAATGCCCGGGGCGATTTCGCCGAAAGCCTCGAATTTAGGGTCAAAGGGCCAGAGCAGTCCGATGGGTACGCGGCCGCCGATACCGCCGTCATGACCCGCTTCAAGCACAACCCCGGCGCCGAGATACCACCTGAGCCGCTCCTGAATCATCCTGTCAATAAAGATATAATCGCCCTGTATGTACATCCAGTCATGGGTCATTGACCAGGCAAAACCCAGCACCGGGAAATGGTTAATCCTGACGCTGATACCCGTCGGTTCGCCCAGGACAAAACCTGCGGCGACCTCGGCCCGGACCGCTGATGATGCGGAAAAAATAACCGCTGCGAAAATCAATGCACGGAGGAAACGAGGCTTCATAGCACATCCTTTCGTTTTTTGCGGAAAAAGGTTATTCCCTGCTTCTTAAAATTACCAAAATATGAATCACATCGCAACTGTTTTATAAAGGAGCGATATCCGGCATTACCGGGAAGCTCTGGCGGAGCGGCCCGATGGCGGCCGGCGGCCCGAGGCGTCCCCCGCTAAAACGCATCGAACGTTCTTCTTTTCCCAAACAGCAGCCACAGAAAAAACGGCCCGCCCATGAGCGCGGTCAGGACGCCGACCGGCAGTTCCGCGGGAGCGATGATAGTCCTGCCGACCGTGTCCGCGGCGACAAGCAGGCTTCCGCCCACGAAAATGCAGGCAGGGCCGAGGAAAAGGTGGTTCGCCGAGACAATCCTCCGGCATATATGCGGAACCATGAGCCCGATGAATCCCACCGGCCCGCAGACCGCTACGATACCGGCAATGAGCAGTGTTGTTGCGGCAAGCAGCCATTGCTTTGTTGCCGCGATGTCAACGCCGCGGCTTCTGGCCAGATCCTCCCCGGCAAGCAGTTGATCGAGCCGGGGCAATTGCAGGACGATCAGGGTAACACCGATGCACCAGAATGACAGCAGCGGGCCGAGCGTAGCATAGCTTGCAATCTGAATTCCCCCCATGAGCCACCGGACAATCTGAAAAGAGTCGCGAAAACTGCTCATGTACTGAAAAAACATGAGAAGGCTTGAGAAAAGAAAGCTCACCGCGATCCCGGCAAGAAGCATGGTAAGACTCGATGACGTTCTTTTAAGCGAGGCTATTGCAGAAACGCAGGCCATGGCGGCCACCGCACCGATGAACGCCCCGATGGAGACCATGGGGATGCCTATGAATGACCCGGTAATTCCGGCAAGCATCGTAACTGCGGCACCGCATGAAGCGCCGCTTGCCGTACCGAGCGTAAAGGGATCGGCCAGAGGGTTGCGGAAGAGGGCCTGAAAAACCATTCCGCAGAGCGCCAGCCCTGAGCCTGCCAGAAAAGCGGTCAGAACACGGGGCACACGCAGGAGCCAGAAAATTTCGCGATTCAACGGGCTTGCAGCAATCATGGATAATGTCATGAACTTCATACCAATAAAGGCGGCTGCTCCGACGACGACAAGAGCGGCAATGAAAAGCAGAATAAGTAGTATAACGCGATAACGGAAATAACGCATTGTTACGCAACGCCTTCGGGTAAATAATACTTTAAGTGACCATTACAACTACTTATTTCTGAAAATGTTATGGAATAAATATCCTGTAACAGCTTTCGCGCATTTTCTTTGAACCGCACCGTTGTTCCGATATAAAAAGGAGCGCCATTCGTCAGCGCACAAATATGGGAAAACCGATTGAGTGCATGATTGACATCATGTGTTACCGTTAAAATGGTAACGGCGAACTCTTCCTGGATCCTGTCTAACGAGCGCTGCATCATCGCCTGATGAAGCGGATCCAGAAAAGACATGGGCTCATCCAGGAGCAGAATACCGGTCTTCTGCGCCACTGCGGCCGCTAAAAAAACCCGCTGCAGTTCTCCGCCGCTGAGCGTATGCAGCAACCGGTCGGCAAGCGCATCAGTATCGGTGAGCTGGAGCACCGCCTCTGCAATCTTCCTGTCCTGCAGACCGGGCAATCCGAAAAACCCCTGATAAGGAAACCGCCCGAGCATAACGAATTCCCTGACCGAATAGGGCGGCAGAGAACGGTTGCCGGCTTGAGGGACATATGCAATCAACCTTGCTAATTCCTTAAAACGATAAGATGTTACAGGTTTTCCTTCAACTGAAATAGAACCGCTCTTGACCTTCAAAAGATTGCCGATGCACTTCAACAGGGTTGATTTGCCGCTGCCGTTTTTGCCGATAATGGCCCATCTCTCTTTTTCCTGCACTTCAAACGAAACTGTTTTAAGCACTGGAGCATTTTCCGTATAGTGGAATGAGATGGCATTGACGTTGATTGCAGACATAGCAGGTAGTGGTAAAAATTAGGTGGTGACGGAATGATAAGGCAAGCGAGACAGCGTCATCAGTCGAATACAACAGCGGTCATTGTGCACAGGTACTTCTTGCACTATCGCACTTTTGTTATTATATTTTCAAGGGCAAGCTATTCAATGAGTAAACGGCAAAGACAGGGAAAATGACGAGAGGAGGCTTCCATGACAGGATATGACCGTTGTATACGATCAATGGCGGCTGCAGGAATCATGATGGCGTTCGGAATTGCAGCCATGACTGCCACGAGCTCTGCAAAAAGCTGGGGCGTACCCGCAAACGGGTTCATCGACGATTTCGAAGACGGGAGCACCGGCGATTTGAATGTAAACGGATTTGCGATAAGCTCCCGTGCGATTGCCGGCACGCGATCGCTTGAATGCAGAACCAGCGGAACCGCCTATTATCCTTCAGCCTATCTCCGCAGCGTTACCGACTCGGTTCCAGCGGGCTGGCAGAGGATATCGCAGGGCGGGATTTCGGCGGTAATCGTAGGCGACAGCAGCCAGACGCGGCCCGGGGTGGGCTTTATTGCCCCCAACGGTGCGGCGGTATTTGCCATGCTGGACTTTGCCAATCAGAGGCTGAATATCTGCAGGCGGAATTCCACGGGCAGAGACACTGTGCTGTCAAGCGTATCGTCGATGGTCTCCATCGGTTACGAAAACAAGCTCGAAGTCCTATGGTCACCCTTTGCCAATACGCTGCTCGCCATCGTGTACAATGCCAACGGGTACATTGAGGTCAGCCTGAGAGCGGTTATGGCGCTCCCGGAGGCGCGCTACCCGGCTCTGTTCTGCTCCGGAGGAACGGCGCGGTTTGACGACGTGGATTTCGACCCGGCGCTGGATTCATGGAATTATGACTGGGAATTCTATACGTCCTCGATCCTGACTCCGCAAGCTGTTACGGGGCTGAGCGGGGCGACCAATTTCGCCAATGGAGTTCACTGGAAGTGGAAGGACAATAAATTTTACCTACGCATGCGCAACGGGAGAACCTATTCGAGCACGAATGTCCTGAACTGGACGTTGGTCGGTACGAGTCCGATCTGGTGCCCTTCGGATCCCTGCAACCTCGTGGATCCGTTCGGCGACGGGTACGTCTATATCAGTTCGAGAGCCTTCCCGTGGCTCAGAAACAACGGCAGCGACGGTTTTGTAAAGTGGGACACGGTGACATCGCTGGGTTTGAACACTCATGGCCTGCAGGGGGCGCTTCAGGACATTATTGACGTTAAGAAATACCCCGGCAAGCTTGATTCGATAGCCTTCGGCGGCAGCAAGTACCGTTTTATCGGAGTGGGAGAATATACGTTTGCACCATTTTCAACGGTAATTCTCTCAAACAATCTGCACAACTGGGTCAGGCCCGATACGGTGAATCCGGTTCCTGCGCGATTCCAGGGGTATGACTGGCAGGAAATGGGTGATGCCATCGGCTGCGCGTGGCCCATGGCTGACGGCAATATTCTGATAATAAGCTGCACCTGTACGGCTGCCGGCTATACGGGCACCGGATACGATGCGACCGGAGTAACGGCGGTCATCAATGGAAAACAGCCGTGGATCACGCTCAAGGTTTCCCGCCTTCCTATGACCCCGGCACTTGATACCAGCTGGATAAAAGGGCCGAATATGCCGAACTCGTTTGTCTATGACAGCGCAAATGATATTCTTTACTTTTTCAGCGATTTCGGCGACCAGCGGCAGGGAGTATTGCGGGTCAGAAATTATTCGCAGCAAATGACCGGCGTCATTAAAGGCGAGCCATTCCGGAAAACGGGATACACTCCTCCCCGCGCATCACCGCTGTGTGCGATCGATTATACGGTCAGAAACATTGACTTTTCGGATCGTTTCACCGTACTCAACCCGGTGAACGTATTCAATCTGCAGGGGAGGCTGTTGTATAGAGGTTTCATCAATACCCGCACGTTGTTTGAGAATAAAAAGGCGGATGGCTTCTATATGGTGAAGCCATTAAAGAATTGACCTCTTTTATCTATGGGAGTATAATCCTCACACAGGGTGACATTCTTTTTTTCAATGCGTTACCGGCCCGATCTACCGGAAGAGCAGCCAGAGCGCGACCGGTACGGTAATAATTGCCGCAAGCGTGGTAGCGAGGGACGAACTGGCGGCAAAATCAGGTTCGCCGCCGAAAATGCGGGTGAAGATCACTGACGAAACAGCCAGCGGCATGAGCGCTACAATGACGGCAATCGCATAAACATCCGGCGGCAGCGGAATCAATCTGAGAATAACCACGGCGCAGGCCGGCAGAATCAAAAGCCTCACCAGGGTGACGTAGACAACCTGCCAGGTAATCCGCCAGGCTGACGGCTTAAACAGCGAAGCGCCGGACAGCACCAGCATCATGGGCACTGAAGCAGATCCCGCGCTCGTCAGAATATGGCCTGCGACGCGGGGTATACAGTGGCTCCACCCGAGCCACGACACCAGAATTGCCGCCAATGTTGCCAGCAGATTCGGCGTCATCAGATTACGTATCATCTGTTTTATTGTGGTGCTTCCCAGCACTCCGATGCCTATTGTCCAGGTGGCTATCGTGGAACCGAGGGTCAGGAAAAACAGATTGGCAAGCATGGTTTGACCGGCCCACAGATTCTGCACGATCACAATCGGCAGGTAACCGTAATTATTGACCGCGCAGAAATACAGGAACGTCCGTACCGTGTCCCCGTCCCTTGACCGCAACCCGTATCTGAGCAGGAGTCCGAAAAGCGCTCCGCCTGCCGAAATGCCGAAGCCGATAAGCGGCAGTATCCACAGCTCACCGAGCCGTTCGGTCTGGAATCCGGCGGTTATGGATGAAAAAATAAAGGCGGGATAAAGGAAGTCAAGCACCAGTTTCGACCACCGGTCGATGTCCCGTTCGTCAATATATCGCAATTGCCTGCCGGCGGCCCCGATGCACAGAAGTCCGAATATTTCCGCAATCGAAAGAATAATGGGAAGGGTGAGATTATTTCCGTGCATAACTATTCAATTAAAAATGCTAAATGTTTTTTTGCTAAAGGCTTTAGATCAAAAGCCAAAGAAAAATTATTATTAATATTATTTTTTGTAAGGATCAATATTCAGATAAACCATCGCCTCCCCCACCGTGAAAAACGATCCGGCGATGCAGACGATTTCTTCCGGTCCTTTGAACGCGGTCTCGACGGCGGCGGCGACCCCGTGAACCGCACGGCATTCACCGCTGAACTCACGGGGAACGCGGGCGCTGATATCCTCAGGCCGGGCAGCGCGTTCTGTGGCCGGGGCCGTACAAATGAACCGGCGTGCAAGGGCCGCATACTGCCGCATCATGCCGGCGATATCCTTGTCTTTCATGATCCCGATCACAAAGCAGACAGGTTTGCCCGTAAACCTGTTTTGTAAAGAACGGCAAAAGGCCTGAACAGCGTCGGGATTGTGGCCGACATCAAAAACCGCCGTGGGTCTGTTCCGGACCGCTATGACATGAAATCTTCCCGGAAGCCAGGCTTTTTCCAACCCTTTCGCAATTGTCCGCTTATCTCCGAATCCCGCAGCCTTAAGCGCAGAGAGTGCGAGCAGCGCATTGACCACCTGATAATCGCCTGCTAAATTGATCCGGAAGCGGGTGTTGTCCCAGGTAAAGGAGGCGCCCTTCGAATCGATAACGCGGCTGGAAGCATCCGCCGCGGCAACCAGGTGACAGGGTGAACCGCTCTCTTCACAGCGTTTTACGGCAAGCGACCGTATCGCTTCAAGCGCAGGTTCAGCCATGACGAGCGGGACATTCTGTTTGACAATGCCAAGTTTTTCGGCTGCAATCAGCAGCAGGTCGTTTCCAAGGTATTCCATATGATCCATGGCAATGCGCGTGATGATGGAAACCCGCGGGATCAGAATATTGGTGGCGTCAAGCCGGCCGCCCAGCCCTGTTTCGAAAACCGCCCATTCGACGTTCTGCCGTTTGAAAATCTCAAAGGCTAAAAGCGTGGATGCCTCGAAAAAAGTCAGCCTTAGCTTCTCGATGACCGGTTGCAGGCCGTGATACGCCTCCAACCATACGGTTTCATCTATCGGCCGGCCGTTGATCGCGAAACGCTCTTCGAAGCGGATAAGGTGCGGCGAGGTGAACAATCCGGTTTTATGGCCACAGCTCCGCAGGGCCGATTCCAGATACGAACAGGTTGACCCTTTGCCGTTGGTGCCCGCGACATGAAAACAGGGATACGCATTCTGAGGATTGCCGCACGCTTCTGCCGCGGCCGCCATGCGTTCAAGGTCATACTTGATTCCCCGGGCGGTAAGGCTGAAAAGGTGGTTTCGAACGGCGGCGCCGCGATCCATGTATCGGTTATCCCAGTATGCCTTTATTCACAATCAAAATCACCCCTTTGCGGACCAGCATCACTGCAATGGCGGCAAGGAACAGGTTCGCTATTTTTGATGCGATCTGCGCACCCATGATCTTTCTCCCCCTATTGGTCTTTACCGAGCATTGCAGCTATGGCGTTATGCAGATGTCCGTTCGTTGCAACGTAACAACCGCAGCTGCCGTCAAGAGGACTTCCCTGGTGGCCGGTTATTTTTCCGCCCGCCTCACGGATAATCGTCACTCCTGCGGCGAAATCCCATATACGGTCGTCAAACTCGATCACGGCATCCACTTTCCCCTCAGCGCAGAACGTCAGGTTGCGCACCGATGATCCTGACATGCGGATGTTGAAAACCTGCGAAGCGAGCTCCTTCAGGCAATTGATTTTTTTATCAGGTCCGGTTCGCAGGTCAGAATCATACGAAAGCGAGCATTGCTCAAGCAGGGAACAGTGCGAAACATGAATCTTTTTCCCGTTCTTCCAGCTCCCGCCGCCCTTTTCAGCGGTATAGAGATGGTCCTCGGTCGGCATATAAATTACACCGGCGACGAACTCCTTACCCTGCATGAGCCCTATCGAAACGCCGTATACGGGTATGCCCCGGATGTAATTATGCGTTCCGTCAAGCGGATCGATGACCCATGTATACCCCCCGGTATACGCCGATTTCCCGCCCTCTTCGCCGATTATTCCGTAAGCAGGGAAAGCTGCCTGCAGCATGTCAATAACGATCCGCTCGGCCTCTTTGTCGAGGTTGGTAACGAGCGACCGGTCCGCCTTTCTTTCCACGTTCGCGACCGCGCCGAAGTGCGCTTTCAGCATTTCGCCCGCTTTAAGCGCGGCCTTTGCCGCAACGGTCAGATGATCGGCCATAGTCACTTTCCCGCAGTATGTATGAAGACCGGAAAACGAAATACACAACGATCAAAGCAAAAAATGTCTATCCACGACATGGGAAAATAGATGCCAAACAATCACACGGACAACTTTACTGCTTTATTTCAGCTTGCGTACTGCTATTGAAGAAGCTAATTTTATGCGACACATGCATTCAGGAGGTTCCATGGCCGGCATCAACATTACCCGACACCCGCCGCTCGAAGATCTGAAAAAGCGCGGCATTCTCTCGTGGCCGATCTGGGAAAAGGAGGTCTCGCGGTTTGACTGGTACTACGACGAGCCGGAGGAGTGCTATTTTCTCGAAGGGAAAGTAGTCGTGGAGTCAAAAGACGGCTCGAAAGTCGAATTCGGCAAAGGCGATCTGGTGAAGTTCCCGCAGGGGCTTGCGTGCGTATGGGATATAAAAGAACCCGTAAGAAAGCACTATAATTTCGGATAATAAAAGGTTATCTATATCTCACTTTTTATGCATTTCCGGGAACCGGTCAAAGCAATACACCATCGCCCTCCGATACAGGCTGCGTACTATCTGTCACAATGAATTATCCTCACCGGCGTGCGCATGCCTGCCAGCAGATAAAATCCCGCTGCGCCGATGAATTGCCGGCGAACGAACGGATACCGCTCTCCGGGAAGAGCGCCGCCGATCTTCCTGCCGGCTGCATTAACGATAATAATCCCGCCTGCTGCCGGCTCACGGATTACGGTGCGCAGGAAAGGGGTGGTCACTCCTACCGGCGGCATGTCGACGCTCTGCGGCACCGCGTTCAAACCGTAATACGGCCACCTGACGCTGTCGGCATACACTTTAATGATCCTGAGTCCGGAGGGCGCCGAACCGAGGGGCTGGCCAACCGCGCCCGTGGTCACCATTGAAAGAGCGCCATCGTGTGCCACGCTCGTATCGTGAAAATGTCCCGCAAACACCGCAGTCACGCCATGCTGCTTGAAAAGACTGAGGTAGGCGGTGCGGCGCGGCATATCGATGTTGTAGTAGCCGTTGGCTTCGGTCGGCGATACAAGAAAATAGGCATAGTGCTGCAGCACGAAAATCCGCGAATAGCGGTTCAGGTCAGCCGCGTTGAGCACGCTGTCGAGCCATGCCCGCTGCTGTCCGAGCCCGGCCGGAAAACCGGTTGAGTCCTTGATGATCGGAGCGTTGAGCAGGATAAACAGACAATTGTTGTAAACGAACGAAAGCCGGTCCGAGCCGTAGTCTGTTTTCCAGGCATTGATGGTCGCCTGGGTCGGCGGGAGGCCGATATCGTGATTGCCGGGCGTACTGAAGGCAATGATCGCGGGGTTGAGCCGTGCAAGGCCGCGTTTGTACGCGTTGACCTGCGCGGTATCGGTCGAGCTCTGCTGGTAATCGCCCGTTAATACGACGAACGGCGGCTTGAGCCGGTTGACATGGTCGATCGCCAGATTGAAATTCGCCGTTTCATTCGGGTACGGTTTGCTGCTCCACTGCCCGAACTGCGGATCGCTCAACTGAATGAAAAAGAAGGAACCGAAGACCGTGTCGTTGAAACCGGCGTAGGTAATAATATTGATGGAAAGGGAAAACAGGACGGCGGCAGCCAGGAGGCAGGCGGTATTTTGTTTTGAAGGTTCCATATTCCAAATAAAATCAAATTAAAAACGCGTGCCGCAGATGACGGGCGAAAGGATTATTCCGCCGCTTTATACCTTGAATAACTTCAGGAAAAAGTATACCATTCCGATACTTCTTTGTCAAATTTAAAAAGCGTCCCATACTACGCATAATATGCAAAACATTAAAGCCCTAATGCTTCGTTCATCGCCCCGGTGCGGTACCCTTCCACATCCAGCGAAACGTAAACGAATCCCGCTTTTCTGCATGCCGCACCGATTTCGGCGCGTTTTTTCCAGGCCGTATCAAGTTCAGCCGGAGGAATTTCAACGCGGGCGCAATCGCCGTGGCTGCGGACCCGCAACTGCCTGAAACCGAGGTTGCACAGGGCGGATTCCGCATCGCCCACCCGGCGCAATTTTTCGGCCGTGATTTTCTCTCCGTACGGAAAACGCGACGCAAGGCAGGCATACGACGGCTTATCCGCCGTGGGCAGACCCCTTTTACCGGAGAAGACGCGGATCTCCTCTTTTGTCAAACCTGCTTCGCAGAGCGGAGAGACGATTCCCAGTTCTGCGAGAGCTTTTCTTCCCGGCCGGTAATCATGCATGTCATCAGCGTTGCTGCCGTCGAATGCCGCTGCATACCCTTCCGATGCTGCTATCTTCACGATCTTTGAAAAAAGCTCGCGCTTGCAATAATAACAGCGGTCGGGAGGATTATCCGTAAAGGCGGGAATTTCAGTCTCCCCGGATACGATAACGCGGTGCGAAAGGCCCATGGCGGCGGCCAGGGCCTCTGCCGCTTCCAGTTCTGAAGGCGGATAGGTTGACGAGGATGCGGTCACCAACAGTACTCTTTTTTCAAGCGCCTCTCCCGCGACGCTGGCCAGAAAAGTGCTGTCAACCCCTCCGGAAAAAGCAATGACCGCAGAATGATATTTTTGAATCGTGCTTTTTAATCGTGACAGTTTTTCATCCATCGATAATCCGCGTCTCCTATTACAGGCTTTCTATATCTACGCATCTCTATATCACAAAGTATATTATGGTGCTGATTGCAGCACTGCCGATCGCTTATAATGCTGTTATTCTGTCTGATGAATTATTTCCGCGTTGAATCATTTACGTAACGTATACATTAACCGGACATCCATGAAAAACATTGAAGCTTGTATCCGGAAAATGCGGCATGAAGGGATTCCCGGCGCCGTGATTGAGGCATTTGTCAGCTTCTATAACCGCCTGGCAGGCGGCGGGAGCGGCACGATCCCGGAATCGGACATCCTTCCTGTCATGCCCGACGAAATCGAAGACCTGTCACGTCTGGACCGCTATGCAGCAGAAGGAAATGAAGCGCTTGCGAGAACCGCAGTGCTGAAATTGAACGGCGGCCTGGGTACCAGCATGGGGCTGGAAGAGCCTAAATCCCTTATCCGGGTAAAAAACGGCATGTCGTTTCTGGACATTACCGTTCAGCGGATCCGGCACCAGAGCGAACAACTTGGTATGACCATACCGCTTCTGCTCATGAACAGTTTTTTTACCGATGCCCTGACACGCAATGCCATCGCACCGATGCGGCATCTTCCCGCCGATTCAATTCAATGCTTTATTCAGAATAAATTTCCCAAAGTTCTCGCAGCAACGCTTGAAGCGGCATCCTGCCCGCAGGATACCTCGCTTGAATGGAATCCGGCCGGCCATGGCGACCTGCTCCTGTCGCTTTCCACCTCGGGAATGCTCGAACGCCTGCTTCGCAAGGGCTGCCGCTATCTTTTCGTTTCAAACGTCGACAATCTGGGTGCGGAGATTGACCTGCGCATTCTCGGCTATTGCGCCGCCAGGCATCTGGATTTCCTCATGGAAGTCACTGACCGGACCGCTATGGACCGCAAGGGCGGACATCTGGCCCGGCGGCTTAAAAACGGCCGCCTCGCCCTGCGCGAAGCCGTGCAATGCGGTCCCGCGGACGCCGCCTTTTTCTCCGATACTGCGCGCCACCGTTTCTTCAATACCAACAATCTGTGGATCTCCCTTGACGCGATAGATCGCGTTATCCGTACGGGAAAAAATATCGACCTGCCGCTCATCATCAACCGAAAGACCCTTATCCCGCATGATCATGCTTCTCCTGCCGTGTATCACCTCGAATCGGCGATCGGATCAGCCATCTCGCTCTTTGAAAAAAGCGCCGCACTGCGCGTTCCGCGCTCCCGGTTCGTTCCGGTAAAAAACTGCGACGAGCTTCTGCTTGTCTGGTCCGATTGTTTTGTCCTGCAGCCCGATTACCGGCTGTGTCCCAACCCGGCCCGGAAATCAGCGGAAATTTCGCTGACGCTCGATCCGGCATTCTATTCGCGCATCGACCTTCTGGAATCGCACTTCCCCTGCGGCGCGCCGTCGCTCGTTGACTGCGGATCGCTTTCAGTAAAGGGTGATGTCAAATTCGGCCGCAATATTGCCGTCCGCGGCCCGGTTTCGATTACCAATGCGACCGCCGATCAGGTCACGATCGAAGACAATGCCGTCATTACGGGCAATGTTCAATTTCAGCCCCGCTGAACTGGACTTAAGCAGGGTAAGAGATATATACTAAAGGTGATGAGCGTCAGCAGGATTGGAAATAACGGTTCAGCTGAAGCACCCGGAGAGCCGGGAAGCGATACGGCTGCTGCCTCTAAAACTTTTCTAACCTCTATGTCCTCGCATCTCCGGCACTACCTCTACGATGCCTATAAAAGCCAGCTTAATTTCTCTGATTTCATCCTTCCGAAAAAGTACCTCAGGACTGCGCCGATTCAAATTGACGATCAGGATGACAACGACTCCATCGCTGATTTCTGCAATATCTTCTGCAGCGTGGGGCCGAAAAACAGGATCACCCTGGAACTATGCGGCCGCTTTCCGATCACCAAGGAACTGACGGATCTTGTCGAAATTTACGGGGGATCTGCAGAACCTTCGGCAGAAAAAGTGGTGGTAAAGCTGACACTCGATCAGATTGAGGTAGTACGCGATATCTCGGACAAGCTGAGAAAAACGTCATTCATGGGCGATCTGGTCAATAATGCTTCCTGGCTTTCAATTTCCGCGCGGACGATTTCCTCGCTCTACCGTTTCATGCGGATCATCAAAGAATACAAGGTGTCGCTCTAGTATCTTCTACTTCCCTGCCCCGCAGAGCTCAGCAGGGCAGTTAAACCGCTGGAAGACCGGATCGGTAAACGCCGGGTGCGAAGTCAAAGCAAGCGGGGTGACCTTCTACGAATAACGCAGTTATTCGTAGAAGGTCTAGGGGCGAAATCGATTACGTTGTTGAATGACCAATGCAATTGTATATTATAAGCACGTTTCGTAGACCTGCCGAAGCCCCCTAACGGCCTTATAAGGATGAATAGTTTCATCTAACCCGCATTATTCATTAAATTTTGTTGAAAATTGACAATATAGCATTATTTGCCCTCTAAACGAGCTTGCCTCAGCAACTTTTTGATAACGATACTGGTGTAGCTGAAAAATCGCGTTAGTTTTGCATTGTTTTGCGCGGGATTTCCAAGTCCGGGCATACGATTCCCCATTGCTTTATGTCAAATCGACATGCCATCAAATTTATGTTTCGCAAAAGACAAGGTTACGATGAATTTTCGCATAAAGTTCCTGCACCGGAAAAACCCACGGGTTCTAAGAGCGAAACTTAAGAAAATTGTAAATGTATCTGATGATCTTTTTAAAGTGTTTAATGATCTCGTGATTGAGTCAGGGGTTGACGATAGTTTTGATATATTCAAAGTTAAGGCCAAGAAGCAAATGATATAGCGCTTGCATTATACGTGTGCTATGTGTGATTGTGTGGCCGGTCACGTAAATAACACTGTTATTTCCTTAGAGGCCTTTAGGCCGGGGATTCATCCCCGGAATGTTTTGTGGGGTAATGGGCCGATTTTCGAATCGATAAATATCATTTTATTATGATGCTTGACCCGGAAAAAAAGTTCCAAGGAGAGGAATTGAGCGCAAAAACCGATTGTGCTAAAGTGCTATCGGCGCTCCGTCCCTAGATATTTGATCCTGAAGATGCCGGTTCATTCAGGATTGCATTACCATTATTTTAGGAAGGCGGCATGACGGATGGTATTATTCCATAACACGCGGTCGTCAGGGGAAAGCGATTCGGTTACGCAGCCGTTCTACGGTTCGCTCCTCGATACTATCTTTCCATTATACGTGTAGGGCAAAATAATATCTTCATTCACTGAGGATAACAAACCGCATAGGTCGCTGCAATCGACCGCTAACGGGATACAGCAGCAGCTGCTTATGCGCAAGGTGCGTCGGGGCAACCCATTGGCTGGTTTCCGGGCCGATGAATGCTACTTGTCGTCCGCGGATATCCACGATGCGCCATGCCGTTCCTGTCGGCAGGAACAGACGATTGCCTTTTAGACGAGGATATGCGCTCCCCGAAAAACTTGACCGGGTATTGATAATTGATATATTGGTACTGACTATCTGCTTGCGATAGGATATTAGAACTTCTGGAGGAGGATAACAGTCCATGTTGAAGGCGCCTGTCGTACGGCTGCTGATCGTCAGGACGTTCGTATCCCCAAGCGCCTGAGGAGGAATAGCGATTCGATACTTACCATTAACCAACACCCCGGAAAATTGCTGCGACACGCCTTTCGATTCAACGGTGATTGTCGGCGTTATGTCGGACTGCAATAGTGCTATTACGCTGTCGCCAGTGCGGAAGGTGGCCGAAATACTGTCGTTGGTGGAAATAAGCGTAGTCAGATCTTTTCCGGAATCCTTATAAGCATACCGGTCGATCGACGCCGCGAAGCTTCCGGTCCACTCGGGCATGGTGGGGTTTGAATTCGCGAGCATGACCTGCCACTGGGCATCGGTCAGCCGGTCGTTCATTGCATGAGTAAACTCATAGTAGCTGAACATCGCGCCGCGGCACACCTGCAGTTTGCCTTCGACGGGGACAATGACATACAAACACAGGGGCTTTCCTACGCCGACTTCCAGTACCTGACTCGTGTTCAGATCAGTATGCACGTCAACGATGCACGCGGTTGAAGTATCCGAGGAGGGAGGAGAATAACCCTTCGGGGGCGGTACCTGATATTGCGAGAAATCTTCGACACCCGCAAGTACCCGATACGCGCTCGCGATGTCGCAATAGCGCGCAATGGTGATCTCACCTCCCTGCAGTTCATCTACGGCAATGTCCCTGAGCTTTGTGCTGAGCGCGGAGAGGGTGGTCAGCTTGTTGAGAGGAAGTATCGGCAAAAGGCCGACATTTTCGAAACCGCTCTTCATGTACGATACCATCGCTGCCAGGCGGCCAAATATCTCGGGATTGGGCTCCACATAGCCCTGCGGAAAACAAATAGAGTATGGACAGTCAATCCCGACCGTGGGCGTATAACTCTGCTTGGCATACAGAATGGAGGCGTGGCGCAACTCGGCCCACGATCCGGACGCGCAGACAAGCGATTTGTCGGTCCAAGCCTGCGTCGTCATGAAAAACGGGTAACCGCTGCCCGGGGCCTGAAGAAGCGGGACAAGCGTGTAGAGCCAGTTCCAATAAAGATTATCAACCCATTGCGATGCGGGCTTTACAGCGAATTCCGTAGTGAGCGAATCAAGTTGTGTTGTGTAGTTGAGAAACCGGTCTTCATGATAAAGGTCGATCAAGAGGCTCCTGGCTCGCTGGGAGCCGAGAATTGCCATCAAGTCAAGAGCACGTGGAAACAGGCGGGGGGCGGATGCGGTGCCGACATGGGCAAATACCATTTGCCCGAACATGTACGAGTCGGGAACAAACCGTTGTCCCATCGTTCGGAAACCTGGGGTACTATCGAGTCCGGATAAAATAAGCGGCACAGGCAGCTTTTGGAAGGCGACCATAATGGTATTGAGATTGGTATAGAGGATTCCGATATCGCCGGTGCGCCATTGATTTCCAAGTATTTGATCCAATGCCCCAGCGTATTGCAGAAAGTTCAGGTCATCACTCCGGCCCACGAAAAACGTCGTCGGGTTATAGATGTTCGCCCAGAGATCTGAAACATTTGTCGCTCCTATCACCGCAGTCGCCAGTAGACGAGTCAGAATGCACGCCTGCATGGTTTCAATACGGGAAGTGACACGCATGTTAATTCTGCCCAGGTACATCATAGACCTAAAATAGTGCTCGAATAGCGTGTCAAGTGTATAGTGGCCCCGTGGCACATACTGGGAAAAGTCCTCACAAAGCTCTGGAACCACTTTTGAAAAGACTAAGCCCTGATGCTGGTAAACTAACGAGGTTTCGGCCATTACTATAGGCTTTAGGACAGAATTGTTCGCGAAAGTCATTGTATCGGTCAATAGCGTATGCGCCACATCGAGATAGGCGGCTGCACGTGTCACGGCCAGGCCAAGTGAATCGTTGCCGGCACTGGCAAGTAGCGGTACGACCTCATTCAGCATGCCCTGCAGCATACTGTCCAGCTCGGCATAGAAACGCTTATATTCGGCGATCCTGAGCATATAGTCATAGGTCTTATAGAAAGTATGCAAGATCGCGTCAGTGGTAACAAACGCCGGTAGTTTATTATCGTCCGTCTGCTTATATATGGCCGAGAAGGATTGCGCATTGGCGGGTACAGCCGCAAAACCGTTTTTCACTAACAACGCTTTTACCGTATCCGAGAACGTATACCGATTCGCGTAGAGCACGCCTTTGAGACTGTCGGGAACCGTGTATGACGCCACCGATGAGGTGAATGACTTGGATTCTGGCGTGTAGGTGCCGAACGCAGTAGTGACCGGCTGGGTTATCGTCACAATTGAAAAAGACTCCATTGGTAAAAGACCTATCAGACCCATTGTGGCGATCAAACCATACTTTAAACATTCCATAGTAGCCCCTTTGTAGATATTGAAACCACAGACTGGACTGATATTTGATAATTCATTAAACACAAGCTATTACGCAAAATAGTATCCGTTCAGCTAACCCATTCTAGCCAGCCTGACGGTCCGCGCAGGCCGATCTGGTGAAAAGGTTAGAAACACCATCAACTACCGCTGGGCCACAAACCGTATGCTTGCCTTCCGGCTGCCATCGTTTGCAACCAGTATATACGAACCATAGGAAAAACTGACGGGAACAGTGAATTCCTCGGCATCGCTCTTCACCCTTTTCCTCATTATCTCCCGGCCCGAAACAGAATACACCGCAAGGTCAACCGATTTCCCCAGCATTGCGGAAGGCAGGGAAATGGTGAGGAGTGAGTTATGGGCTTTGACTTTTAAGAATGATGCGAGCAAGGGTGATTTTTGCGTTGGTTTGATTGCGGTGATGCCTGACGAGATGAGAATCGTGCCGTTATCTCCCACAGCCACATACAGACCATTGCCATAGGTAACGGAATTGAGATTTGAAGTAATACCGGATATGCTCTTGGTATCGGTTAAGCCTTCAGGAGAGGTATAAATCACGCCTCCTCCGCCCACTGCCACATACTGTCCGTTGCCATAGGTAACGAAATTAAACCAGGGTTCTGCAAACGCCGGTCCCGACCCCCATGTTATGCCATCTGTGGAGGTCGCCGAAGTATTAAGGTTTCCCGTGCCTACAGCCACATATCTGCCATTCCCGTAGGTTACGGAAGTAAGTATACTAAATTGTCCAGTATTACCTGGAAATGGAGTGCTCCAGATAGTTGTCCAATGTATTCCGTCAGAAGAGGTAATGATATCGGATAATTCACGCGATATCGGTCTAATAGGATCACTAAAAATGTTATTCCTCAAAGCTGTATTTTGTCCATTGCCGTAGAAAATGAATACCAAATCGGTATTTACAAGGAAACCATGCGCATAGTAACCGGTTGTGTTAAGAGCCCATGTTATACCGTCAGGTGACGTTATAACTATTTCAGTGTCATATATCCCCCTGTTACCCACCGCTATAAACTGACCGTTGCCATAGGTGACTGAATTGAGATTATTCCCAGTTCCTGATGAACGGCTGTTCCAGATAATGCCGTTGGCCGAAGTCAGAATCCTGCTGCTGTCACCAATGGCAATATACTGGCCGTTGCCATAG
>CAISVC010000463.1 GCA_903888815.1 uncultured Fibrobacterota bacterium | reverse complement strand
ATGAATTATTGAATCGCGCCAAGAAAAAGTTCAAGGGCGTATTTATCGCGAATGGCGGAATAAATAATTTTGCCGACGCGGAAATAATGCTTAAAAAAACCGGCGCTGATGGAATCGGCATCGGCCAGGCGGCGTGCGGACGACCGCAAATATTTAGTCAATTAAAAATTCTCTTAAGGTCGATTTCAGAATTGAAATTGTCTGCGAATCCAGCCTTGCAACTATCTTTGTTATTCTTGACTTATCGATAGAGCGCATATGATCTAAAGCAATTTCTCCTGAAATCTTGCCACAGTGCATTTGAACACGGAATTTATACCGGTGAATTTTTGAAGTGACCGGAGCAACGATAACGGTGTTCAAATACTTGTTTGCTTCATCGGGCGATAAAACAACACAAGGTCTCACCTTGTGCATTTCCGAACCCTTGGTAGGATTTAAATCAACAATACATGCATCGTATTGACATATAATCATAGTTTGTCCCATTCGTCAGCATCAAGGGTATCGGGAATTAAAAGCGCATCATTACCCTCATCATGGCATCGCTTAAAATCCGCTTGCCAGCCTTCGCGCGGGCTGAGAGATGGTTTCAATGTTATGGAATTGTCGGTGATGATAGCAACTGCATGGTCTTTTAAACCAATTCTGTCGATAATTTTCTTCGGTATTCTAAAACCCCTTGAGCTACCTATCTGAACAAGTTGGATATCAAACTGCTCCGTTATCATAATTCCTCCGGTTAATGTTATTATAAAAGATCATCTATATATAATTATATATAATTACGCTTAAAAAGGCAAATAAAAACCGAGGCCGGGACATCACCCCCGGCCTCAACCCATCATCACGGCAGGCAGGGAGCGGGTCGAGGGGATTGTAGTGCGGAGACATGGAGAGGGAAAATAGATTTCCCGACCAAGGTAATGGTCATGTTTTAACCGGGGAAAACACGCATGCGTGATGGTACGCTTTTTGGGGGGCAGGTCAATCTACGCGGCGGCGTACGCTCCCGCCCACATCCGGGTCAGGAACTCTTTCCACGGCAGCACTTCAACATCACCCAGCATCCGGGGGGCGGCATCCATCGACACGATGATTTTATGTTTGACCCGGACGTCCTCGGAAAACATGCGCAAACCCTTGAGGTGCTTTTCCACCGCCTGCCCGGTTGATTTCACTTCAATGGCGATTTCATCGTCAACGATAAAATCAACCTCATGCCCGGCGTAGTCCCTCCAGAAGGTGAGCGGCCTGCGGTCGCCGGTGTAGTCGAGCCATGCGCGCAGTTCGGTGAAAATGAAATGCTCGAAAGTTTTCCCGAAAAGCTCTGTCTTCGGTGTAATCGCCGTCCGTGCGGCAAGGTGATTGCTGACGCCGACATCAAAAAAGTAGAACTTGGCGGCGCTCACGGCCTTGCGATGCACCATTCTCCCGAACGGATGCAGCATGACGCCGATGAGCGTGTCTTCAAGAATGGAAAAATAATCGCGGATGGTCCGCGCCGGGATTGCCGTATCACGGGAAACCGATTCGAAACTTACCAGCTCCGCATTTACCAGCGCGGCGACCTGCAGAAACCTGGAAAAATTTTCGATGCGTCGCACGGCGCTCTCGGCCTGGATCTCCTCCTTGAGATACGTGCCGCAATACGCAAGGAGGTCTTCGCCGGGTGATTCCGACTGGTAAATCGCCGGCAGCGTGCCGTAATTGATTGCCCGCACCAGATCGAAGCCGGGGATTTCGCACGAGACAAGCGGGAAAAGGCGCTTCGTCCAGGCGCGTCCTCCGAGCAGATTAGCTCCGCCGTGCTTGAGTTTGCGGGCGCTTGATCCGGTAAGAACAAAGCGGAACCCGTGCGCCTCTATCAGATTGTGCACTTCGTCGAGCAACAGCGGCAGCTTCTGGATTTCGTCTATGATGACGGGCCCGGTTATCGGACCTTTCCTCGCCAGCAGTTCCTCGCGGATGAGCGAGGGACGTCCGCTCAATCGCGAAAACTGATCGGCAAGCAGCAGATTATACGTCGGCGCATCAGGAAACGTTTGACGCAGCAGAAAGGTCTTGCCTGTCTGGCGCGGCCCGAACAAAAAAATCGACTTCTTTGCCGCGTGCCCGGCAAGATCAATAATCCTCTTGAATTGCATCATGATGCTGATAATATACCATTATTCAGCAAATTCCGCAACATGTCTGCCGATTTTTATAGAAATTCGGTGGCGGCGCCACTGAAAACTATGGCTCCTGTTAATCCTGTGCATGTGCTATGGATAAATTCCATCCGTTTGGTACAAACAAAGGCTACTTTAATCAAATCTCCCACCGGGAGATGGAATTGAGAATTGGAAGTGATAAACGGACAAAGCAATTAAAGCAACCCCGCCACTATTTATATAATTTGCCACCGTCCCTAAATAGGATATCAGTCACGGCCTGCTTTGCCGGCAGCGGTTGACGACCCGCCTGCAGAAGGAAATGAATTCCCCGGGGGTGAAACAGCTTTTGCATACGTTGACGCGCCACGAGCAGATCTCGAAATCGAGCGCGTCCGGCCTAAAGGCCTCTAAGGAAGCAAACGATTTTGCTTACGTGACCGGTGGTCCAGCCACCGGGTGTATTGCTCCTGGGTTATCATGCCGTCAAGAAAAGCTGGTACTATAAAAATTGAATAATCAAGCCTGCAAACCGGCAGGCAGGGAGCGGGTCGAGGGGATTGTAGTGCGGAGACATGGAGAGGGAAAATAGATTTCCCGACCAAGGTAATGGTCATGTTTTAACCGGGGAAAACACGCATGCGTGATGGTACGTTTCTTTTTGGGGGGGGGCAGATCGTGATGAACAACTCCCGGTGCGGTTATCCGCGCTTCCTGCGCGCTTTCCGTGACATGGATGTCAATTTAACTTATTTAAACCGTCCCTAGATATGCAAGACACATTGTCAATTTTATGATGACGACTCAGCGGGTGTTTCTGTCGAATAACTTACCGATGCTCTTTACAAAATGCGTAAAAACCCCTTTGATCGCCCGTACATAGTGGCTCCGGTCAAGCGTTACCGTGGGATTCTTGAATGTGCCGGTAATGGCACAATGGAAAGAGTAATTATCATAAAGTTCCGGTACCAGTGATTCACGAACAGTCAAAGGCAGCGTGTTTACGTATCGCGCCGGCAGCCAGCCGTATAATTTAAGCTTCATATTCGCATCAAAATCCATTGTGCCCGAAATTATGAAACTGAGCGGATCGCCGTGCGCCCATAATCCCGGGATCTCGATTTTGCGGCCACGGAAATTCGCCTCCCCGTCAATAGTCGAGAATGTCAACGCTTTAAAATCAGGAAAAAACCGGCGCAATACCGGTGTTGTCTGCACTGGAAGATTCCGCGCAAACAGATTCGTGCCTTTGATGACCGCATTTCCGCACAGCGAGTTAGGATGCAATCTGCCGGCATAGAGATTGATCATGATATCCGTGGTGCCGGCAAGGTATCCCGGGTTGTTTTTAAACGATTGGTAAAACATGCCAAGATCGAGTCCGCGCAAATCGATTTTACCATACGCGAGATGTCCTGAACTGATAGTATACCGGCCTGCAACCTCGATCTGCGTACTATTGAAACACCCCGTGCCTTTTTTCACCTCCAACGTATCCCCATGCAGATCGGCCAGGATCGAGATTCCTTTGAACGGATACTCCCGGACGGCGCTCAATTTCTCAGCGGTGAGCCGCAGTTTCGCCCGGATCGGGCCATGATTTCCTTTGAATAGAACAGCTGACAGATACATCCCTGGATCATCCACGACCCCGAGCTCGGCAACCGCGATGACGCTGTCCATTACACCGACGCTGTCAATCTTTACAAATGGGGCCCGCATCTTCAGGCGCAGACCCCAGGAACCGCCGCCGCAGGCGTCCGCGGGTCCTGTTGCCGAAGGTCTTTCAGGGATGAAACCTGGCAGGAAATGAACGATTGATGTCGCGTTGTCGATCACGACATGCCCGGCAATCACTGTGCGTGTGCGAATATCCATAGTGCGCGGCAGACCGGCCGGATTGAAGCCGCCTATCCGGCAATCAACGCCGCTGCACTGTACGGCAATTGTATCGTTGCGGGTCAGATGCACGTCTCCTCCCCGGAGCTGTACATTTGTTACAAGGCAAAGATAGTGCTGTAAAGACCGGGATACGGTATTGCAATTGCACCGGAAACCGCCATCGGCAGTACGGTAAAAACTTTGCAGCATTGTCCGTGCTTTGATCATGATGGGGAGGAACCGGCATGAAGCATAGGCGCGGGGGAACAGGACGCCGGCGCTGCATCCCGGAGCGATTTCCCGGCGGAATCTGACATTGCGCATGCTGACTTTACATAGGGGATCTCCGTCGTTGCCCGTTGCGAAAGCGCCGGCAGGAACAGTTCCCGGAGGAAGCCGCAGTGACGTCATCAAGCTGTCGAACGCGGCAAAACCCGTTGCTGCCTTCCGCAGGCGCACATCCAACCGGTGCGGCAATCCGGCAGAATCGAATTCGCTCATCTGGCAATCGACGCCGGCAAAGCGCGCGGCTAGCGTATCATTGCAGGTCAGATGCGCTTCACCGCCCATAAGCCGTACGCTTGTTAATAGATGAAAATCCTCCAGCAACGGCTGGCATGCGGCGCTTTCCGTGCTGCGGACAGCACGTAGTAGTGCCCTGAAATTGCATAGCACGGGGAAAAGCCGGAAGGAGACGGCAACACGGGAGAAGCAGACGCTTGCACTGCATCGCGGCGCCATCTCGCGCCGGATCATGACGGTGTGCATGGTAAGCTTGCCGAGGGGTGAAAGGGACACTTTATCCACGGTGCACGAGGCGTGCAGCAGCGTATCGATTTTATGTTCGGCATATCGCGCGATCAGGGGATGTGAAATCATCATATCCCCGTCATAGTGCAACCAGATGATTGCAGTGATGCACATCAGCAGAAAAGTCAAGAGAATGGTCCACCACGTAATGCGATTATTTTTCGGCATCGTGCATCCCGACTGTGCGGCGGTTCGGGCGCGAAAAGAAGGGGAATCAAGGTTGACTATGCTGCATCGCTTATGGCTGGCCGCATTAAAGCAAATCTACCATGTGGGAAGTCAATGCGCCAGGGAAAACTCTCCTCAACAATGGT
>CAISVC010000462.1 GCA_903888815.1 uncultured Fibrobacterota bacterium | reverse complement strand
GGTATTCGATTTTTGTTTGGAATGAAACTCTTGACCAAGAAAGTAAATAGTAAATAATGGGGACAGGTACAATTTTGAAACTAGGAGGATAAATGGAAAGCATTCTTAAGCTTCAAGCTAAATTCCGGGGACAGTATACTTAATTATTAACGCATCGGAAAAAGCGAAATTTTTATGGGCATAGCTGATATAATTGGATTCACGGCGGCGGTCATCTGTTCACTCGCCATGATACCCCAGGTCGTCAAAATATACCGGACAAAGGAAACCCGCGATCTATCGCTGGGCGCCTTAGCGGCTCTGGGAACCGGCCTCTTTCTCTGGTTAGTTTATGGCCTTTTGATACACTCGGTCCCGGTCATTTTCGGAAATGCGGTGGGTTTGAGTCTTGTCTTGTATGTCATCATCATGAAGCTCATACATGGATAGGGGGCAATTCGAGGGACATAACACTTAATTATCTGCGAATTTATTAAAGTGCGTGGTGTTGAAGGCGCACCAATATCCAGTATGGATGTGGTGTTATTCCTAATGTCTGAGCATGTCATCATCCAAGTCCGCGGGCGCGCCGATAAGACTGATAACCTGGCGAATCTTTCCCGAACGTTCGTCACGCGGTATAACTCCGACGCAAGTTGTCTTCAGAGTCACGCGGCCAAGCAAACCGGCTCTGCGCATGCCGTTCTCGAGCACCTCGCGTACTTTGCTTTCGATATCGATGGCAGGATTCACCGGCACGTAGAAAAATGTCACTTCGTTGCGGCCGGTTTGCGCTAGCTGATATTCACGCACCTGTGTCAGTTCGAGAATCGGACCGATGAAAAGATTTGGATGCACCGCGTCGTAACCGCCGCCCGGATGGTCAATGTAGAAGATGTCGTCTGTGCGTCCCTCCACTTGCAGCAAGGTCGGGAAAGGCTGACCGCAACTGCAAGGTTCTGTTGAATAGCCGGTCACGTCGCTGACTTCATAACGAATAAACGGCTGCGCCAGATTGAACAGGTTGGTGAGCAGGATCTTATCGCCGGTCTGCCCGTCAGGCACCGGTTTCCCGTGGCGGTCCACTATTTCTATAATGCACAGGTCGGCCATAACATGCATTCTTTCAAAGCTGCCGCAGGAACGCGCCATCATGAAGCATTCCGATGATCCGTAGGTATCCTGAATTTTCATGCCCCATGCGGCCTGTACAAGGCGTTTGGTTGATTCCGTCAGCGGTTCGCTGGTGGACACTATAGTGGCGAGCGGCGGGTCCAATTTCAAATGCAAGCGCCCGGCCAGTTGTTCGCGTGCCAGGATGCTAAGCATTGTCGGATAAGAATAAAGCTCGTTACAGGAAGACGCGTTGAGCTTCTCGACAATCTTCTCCACGGAATCAAATAGAGAATAGATTTCCTTCTTCACTAATAGTTTATAAAAGGGCGGCGGATAAGCGGCGATAGTATAAGCAGGATAAGGTCCGCCGGTCACCAGTACGGCGGTCATGCCGAAACGCTTGACAAAGAGCGCCGTGAACATTAGATGCAGGATATCCAGCACGGTCATTTCTTCCGGGTGGGCCTGACGCGATATCAGAGCCGCGTGCACAAAATCCAGCGCCCGCCGGTCATAAATCACCAAAGCGTTTTCTCCGGTTGTACCGGAAGTCCGGAAAGGAATGAATTTCCCCAAGTACATCTTTCGAAAGTGGCTTTTATCTTCCAGCCATGCGCTAATTTCCGCTCTTTTGAGACGGCGGTCTGTCACAAAATCATCAAAGTTCGCCATCATCGTCCGCTTATCCACGGTGGGCAGATCGGAAAGTCCACAAGTTTCAATATCAATGCCCCTGTAAAGATTACGGTAGAACGGAGATTTGGCAACAGCCGTCCGCAAAAGCCGGCGAAAACGTTTTTCACGAATGCGCGCGATGTCTTCGGGAGTCGCCTGACTGGCATGGTGCATGGAAAAAATCAGGCCGATTATACGCGGCAATCCCATAAAGTTCCTTTGATCATCAATAGATTATTAATTGTTATAATGATCTGACCTGAAAAAATGTAGCACATGTTAAGTTAGAATTCAGCCGTTTTTTATTTCTCAATGCAGATATGCCTCTGGCGCCGGATGTATATTCAATTCGGGGGGGCATATCACTTAATTATCTGCCGTGTAAAGGGATCTGCAGAGAGGTAAAGTCTTTACTTTGCTCATTTGAGTAATATCGGCGTCAAATCTTTATTTTTGGTAAATAAAAAGGCCGAAGGCTGAAGAGTACCTAAGGCGGAAACAT
>CAISVC010000461.1 GCA_903888815.1 uncultured Fibrobacterota bacterium | reverse complement strand
TTTCGTGGCTTCCAGAAAACCGCGGACTTCGCCGCCGAACCGCTCGATGGTATGCTGATCGGGCAGGTGTTTGGCGAATTTGACCGGATCGGTGCTGCGGAAAAACCACTCCATGGAGGATCTGAGTTGTTTATCGAGCGGCGAAATACCGAGCCATGCGAGCATCTCTTCAGTAGTAAATTCTGCAGCGTTTACTCCAAACCTGCTTTCCATATACCGCTTGAGAATTTCAGAAAGCTCGAATACATATTCTCTAATCATGCCCTTCAGCAGATATGTTTTTGCTTCAAGAGCGCGGAGCGCCTCCACGGCCTCTTCATAGGGCGGTCTGGGGGGAGGCGGCGGGAGCGGTCTTCTCATCTTCCGGATAAAGCCGTGTGCTGCAATACCGGCAGCCGGCAGGGCTGCTAAAACCAGTAACAGCCATAGCCACAGAAGAGGCTTCTTTCCCGTCACCTGCTGGGGTTTGAGGTCCATGATATCGGCGCTGTCAACCCTGCACAGCGGGATCACGGCAAGCGGGATGCTTTCAGTCTTCAGCGTATCGCGCTTAGTGCCGTTTTCCAGAACATAGGAAAGCGATGGAATAGTGCAATTTTCAGCCTTATAGGTAGTCACCACATAGTCAAAGGCAACGCTGTCTGCTTTTGCAAGCTGGAACTTTCTGCTGTTCCACTCTTTTACGGCAACAGCACCGAAACTATTGGCAGGATCCGGAGCAAGGATAGTAACACCTTTCGGCACCATTGCGGTGACCGTGAAATAGACCCGGTCGCCGACCGATAGATCACGTCTGCTGACCGTGGAATAGATAACGGCAGAGCCGGCGATTTGAAACAGCACCAGAATTGCAGACAGCATGCAATGAAAGAAAAGTCTGGGCATGATATGCGTCTGGATTAAGCTATTTTATGCATTCTTATGGTATATAGTATTTTATTTACCAAATACGGATAGAAATCACAAATATTGAATAAAACCGAGCTGATAAAATAACGTGTGAGCAATCGGCTGTTCAATACGTCCCGCTGGAAAGCTGCCGGATCTATGAAAACCGAGTCCGATATCCGCAAGTTCCTTCTTGAAAATGAGGATAAGCTGTCGCCCTTTGCGAAAAAAAGCAGCGAATCCAGGGGACGCGTTTTCCCAATGAAACGCGATCCGTTCAGGCTCGAATTCGCGCGTGATGAGACGAGAATCCTTCATTCCCCGCCGTTCCGCCGGCTCAAGCATAAGACGCAGGTGTTTCTGTCGCCAGACAACGATCATATCTGCACCAGGATGGAACATGTACTGCATGTATCAAGTATAGCGTCGATTATCGGGCGGTGTTTGAACCTCAATATCGACCTGGTCAGCGCCATTGCAAAAGGGCACGATCTTGGTCATCCGCCGTTCGGTCATGCAGGCGAGCGCGTGCTCGACACATTACTGCGCGGACAGGGAGTAGAAAGCGGCTTCAAGCACGAGGTTCACGGACTGCGGGTGGTCGATAAGCTGACGAACATGGGCGCCGGCCTCAACCTGACGTATGAAGTACGCGACGGAATTATTACCCACTGCGGGGAACATTTCGAACAGACAGTCATACCCGACAGAAAGAGGAATATCCTTGAACTGGAGAAAATTGAAGACCGCGACTGCTACCCTTCAACATTAGAAGGGTGCCTGGTGCGGCTGGTGGACCGTATTGCGTATCTCGGACGCGATCTTGAAGACGCGCTGAAAGCCGGCATTGTGAAAAAACAGGACGTTCCGCCTGCGATTGTCAAAGATCTGGGAGTTGAAAACGGACGGATTATCGG
>CAISVC010000460.1 GCA_903888815.1 uncultured Fibrobacterota bacterium | reverse complement strand
TCACTCTCGATTTGTCCCCTACTGGTATTCCATGGCCTGGCAAGCGCATACGACCGGGATCCCGGACTGGAGAGCCCTGGTAATCGATTATCCCAATGATCCAAATGTTTACAACAGCGATATGGTAATGATCGGCGATAACCTGCTGATGGCGCCGTTGTATAGCAGCAATACCCGGGATGTTTACCTGCCCGCCGGGAAATGGTACTTCTATTTTGATAACAGCCAGAGCTATACCGGCAACCAAACGCTGACAGGCTATGCTGTGACCAACACGCAATTGCCGCTATTTGTAAAAGCCGGCGCCATAATCCCGATGCAGCCCGATATGAACTACATCGGAGAAAAGGCAGTGGACCCTTTGACGCTCGACATTTATCCTTATGGAACGTCTTCGTTTACTTTGTACGAAGACGACGGCGTTACCAGGAATTACCAATCAGGGGCGTATTGCACGACGAAATATGATTGTCTCGAGGCCGGTAATTCCGTGCGATTCACCATAAATGCCCGGAGTGGAAGCTATGCCCCCGCTTCCCGGAACTACCTTCTGGCTATATTGGAAAATGTGAAGCCGTTGTCAGTTGGCAAAAACGGCGCGGACATGGTGGAATACACCTCACAGGATAGCCTAAACCGTGCCGCCGAAGGATGGGGATTTTTCAGGGACAGTTCCAGCAATTCCTACCGTGTCAATGTCAAATTCGCGGACAACGGAGGCACATTCGTCATCGTATTGACTATGCCGGGGACGCCGGTTGTTTCGGCCACCGGAATAAAGCCCGAACGCTTCGCCTTCTCGGCCGGTACGGTCCGTGCCGACGGTCGCCTGCAGGTTTGTTATGAAATCCCTTCAACTGCTTCACAAAAGGTGATCACTGTGCAGTTATACAATCTGGAAGGTCGACTTTTGCGCACGCTCCTGGATGCACGGCAGGTTGCGGCCGGAAACCATACCATGAGCTTCGACCTGAGTGGTTTGACAGAGGGGCAGTACCTGCTCCGTATGACGGCAAAGGGTTTTGAAAAAAGCGTGATGGTGTCGTTTATTAAATAGGTTCTGTTCGCTATTGGCCAATCGGGGGGTTATCCTCAAGGGCAGATCGGTTTGCTGGTACCTCCTATTTCAGAAGGTATTACACAACGGATGGAATTTTTACATAGGATACCCCTGTCCGTCCCCACTATGCAGTTCATCGTTTCAGAATCGCAACCGGTTTCGTCACGATGCCCTTATCGGTCACGATATTGACAAGGTAAATACCTTGCCGCGATATCGGCGCATGTATCCGACCCTTGCAGGAGGACGTCTTGTATACCATCTGTCCGTTCGGCTTCAGGATAGTGACTGAAGAAACGGCCACATCAGACGTGACAATTTCAATTCCTTGCGGGTTCGTCAAAATCTTTGCGTTCGAAGACCAGAAAGCATTTTTCTGCGCTGCCTTATAATCGATTACTCCGTCCGAGGGCTGCAGCGGAATATTATTGAATTTGATTTTAAAGAATGAACTCGCGGAACCGCGGTTGGCGAAGAAAACAAACAAACTCATTATACTGGCGCCCGGATAATTTGACGTATCGATTGTTACGGTGGTATCATGGTTCAATCTCGGATGCGCGCCGCCGAGATCGATAAAGCGCGTCCAGTTTAAAAAGACCCAGCTATCGTCGCTGCTGTTTATCGTAATAGACGATCCATACGTTTTTGGGAAATACAGGTTAAATCGCATGGTGAAGGCATAATTGTGGTTCTCGCCCTCGTTGCCGAATCCTTGCCCATCAAGCGGAAAAAACGAATCGTTTACGAATTCGTAATTTCCGTTGCCTAAACTTTTAAATGCAAGAGAATCATACACTGCCGTGTCCTTGTATGCAGTATCATAATCGATATCGGTTTGCATGCCCGGTTCCGAGTAGCAGGTATCACCGCCGTTTGTATTCAGGGTATACTTGTAGACTATTTTTTGTGGATCCGGCGTGAAGTCATTATACCATTTTCGAACTTCCGCTGTCATCTGCGGATTGACGCCCCCGGCTATGGGCAAGCCCGTGCTTTCAACTCTATCATCAACGGTACCGCCGCCCGGAGTTACCGGGCACGGCTTATAGAACTCGGGGCTTGAACTGTCGTGGTGAAAGTCAAGGTACCGGACTTGAAAATACACCGTATCCGCGGCGAACAGCGATGACGGAAAAACGACTGTCAGCAGAAAAATGCCTGCCGAGAAGTATATCAAAAATATTTTCACGAAAAACGCCTTCTTTAAGTTACAATTTGGTTGGCCACCAATTCCGCCGTTATCTGCTGACCATTACCTGCTCCATCGTAACCGCGCCGCCCGATTCCGCCCGTACCAGAAGCGCACCCGTTGCCCGCACGGCCAACTTCCTGTTAATGATCCCTCTGCCCGAGAAGCTTGCCAGCATCCGCCCGGAAAGATCGTACACGGCAATGCGATAGGGCAGGTTGTAGCTGCCGTTCAGGCGCAGAATCCCTTTGGTAACAATTGCCTGCAGGGGAGCATACGGGAAAACCGCTTCGACTTCACGGTCACGTACCCCCGAAATGCCGTTGAACGTCGCTGTCCAGTTGACCGTTCCGTTCGCCGCAGGCGTATAGGTCATTGTTGCCGCACCGTTATCCGTTCCTAAGGTTGCCGGTGAAGTGCCGAAGGTAGCGCTGACAAGCGTTGCGCCGGCCGGAAGATACATCGTTATCATATATGGATCGTTCGCAACCACCCTGCTCGTTCCAGAAAGCGTGCGTGCAGTGCCGTTCCATGTAACGTTGGTCAGATCGACACCGCCCTGCGTGATATGCCGGCTTGTGGAGATGATCCACGGATACGGTCTGACTTCGCGGAGCGAGAAAAGCTGCACGTCCCATGAAGCCGGTGCGCCACAAGCGTAAGCCTTCGAAAATACCCCCTTGTACGACTTGTTCCAGAAATCGTAAACCATGTAGCTTTTGGTAGTATCGAGACCCAGGTCTTTGAACGTCAGCGTCGCAACCCCGGCAACCCCAGGAGCCGCGTTTGCGACGATCATCCAGTGGTCAAATGGACGGTCAATTTCAAGCGTCCAGAGCGCTGCAGTAGTTCCCGTTTTCTTGAAAAGGTCGCCGGATCGCGGCGCCGGGCTCCCGATCTGCGGCGTCACGCGCTTGATGATCTCCACTTTTGCGGCCGTATAGATGCTTGGCACATCGGAATAATTAAGAAGGCAGCCGCTCATGCTCGTGATGGTGCTCATAAGCCTGAATTGCGCATCCGAGGAACCCGACATCACCATATGGTCGGGATCGACGATCCATACTATGTTGTTTTCGTAAAGCCACGTATACATGAGGCCGGCCTGGGACGCCCAGCTCGACGTGCCCGATCCCATGTCGCTGCCAACGCGCATTGCATCGCAGAGGCCGGCGATCACCGGGATGCGGCTCCAGCTTATGCTGTAGAACCGGTTCGGACCGAGAACGTTCTGCATCGCCCCATATCCCAAACGCGCGGCATCATGCCAGGTCGTGCCTTTATCAGGGAAGTAATTTCCCGAACTTATATAGGCACCTTCGTAGCATACATGCATTGTGCCGTCAAGTTTAAGATAATCAAAACCGTTAGCCACCTGTGCTCTTGGTCCTACGAGAAGCCAGTTATCAAGTCCGGGGCCTGTGGCATCGCAATAGTACTTTCCATGCCATCCGTCCGGCACAGTCATAAAGGGGCCTCCGGTGCCGTTCCGCACCCACCAGGTCGGGTTCTGGTTCGGATCACCGGAAAATCCGTACGGGCTCATCCACAGACCGAATTTGAACCCTTTCCCGTGGACATAATCGGTAAGCGACTTGATGCCGCTCGGAAATTTCGTCGGATCCGCGCGTGTCCAGTCAACATTCGCAGGTGCCTGGAAAAAACCTGAATTTGTGGTTCCGTAAAACCAGCCGTCATCAATAATGATATTTTCAAATTCGAAATTCTGCAGATTGTAACTTGCGAAATAGTCAGCTACTGTCTTTATGTTCGCCTCGGTTACCGCAGCATCGTATGCGCGCCACGAGATCCAGCCCACCGGCACGCGCTGCCGAGCGTCATATTGCCACGGGAAATAATAGGACAACTTATCATTTGCAATAGGATACTGCTCCGTTACGCGGCCTTCCCTGTTCTGCATGTAGTAACTGGGAATAAGTGAGACTTTGATCGGCGAGCCTGTCGCGTTCACGGTAAAATACTGGTAATTTCCGTTCGTCGAATCGTAAAGAAAACTGCGGCTTACCGAAGTGCTGCACATCATGACCCAGTCCCAGTGCCGGCAGTAGATGCCCGTGTTGAGTGTGCTCCTGCTCATGCCAACCTGTGCACGCACGATCTTGACCGCGCCCGTTACCGGTTCGGGTCTGCACGGAAACGCGTCCCATCCCTTCACTTTACCTGTTACAAGAAGCGTATTCGCACCTGTCATCGTACAAAGAGCGACCCGGCCGGCAGTAGGCCATGTAACCTGAAGTTCGTTACCCGGAACGACTATCTGTCCTCCGGGCGTCACCGCCTGCGCCAGAAGCTGAACAACAGTATCGGTCACGTTGCCGACCTGTGTCACAACCGTACCGCGTATGATCTTCCCGTTCGGTCCGTCAACCACCGTAAGGTCGGCAAACGCCGCTCCGGCGATAAGCAACGTGCACGCTATCGTGCATGCAATAAAACTTCCCTTCATAAAACCCTCCTCATGACTGTATTGATATCACATTAGCAGCAGATTGGATATGGTTTTAATCGACAATGCCATATTTCAATCTCGCTGCATACATGCCCTTCGCTATCGAACCATCAAATCGCAGAGAACAAGAGCGCCGGTTGTGGACAGAATTTTGTTTAAGTTAAGAGATGGCTCTGGTATAAGTAATATACTCCTGTTTGTTGGTACAATCAAAAGCTTTAATAATCAAACCTGCCCACTGGTGCAAACAAAGGCTGCACTCGACAGGCCTCCTGCCAAGGAGGTAGGCAGGTGGGGGTTTTCAATGTTCTTTTTACAATACCGGGGCGCAATAGAGCGGATGGAATTTTTCCATGGGACGCGAGCAAAATAGAAAATCTTGTGTGCGTCGGTATTCGTTGTGGTGGTGGAAGTGTACAAATTTTCAAGGGATTTTGTAGGATTCTAAAGGAATGACGCTGCTGCTTTAGGGAAACAAAAAAGCCTCTGCACCGTGAGCAATCAGGTGCGGAGGAGAGTGGACGAACTTCGAACCTTTTTCGAGGCTCAGAATATTAAAAATGAACTGGACAGCTTGACCAAATCAGCCGCACTATCATAAGTTGCCGCATGACGGATGGAATTCTTCGATAGGACACGGATAAATGATACTGCCGCCGGATTCTTATCTTACGGCAGAAACGTAATTGTCTTTTCAACTGTTCCGGCTGTTTTATTGTGTGCGTTAACCGCCCTCATACGAACGACATAGTTACCCGGAACGACCGGCTGATGCCCGGTGCTGCTGCGTCCGTTCCATACGATTTCCTTTAATCCGCTGCCGGAATTTTCCGTTACGGTTTTCTGCCATACGGTTCTGCCGTGAATATCGATAATGGAGTATAATTCACGGGTTCGACCGTAATTTCCAGAAGTTTCTTGATTAACATGCCGGCCGGCCAGGTCCGCGACCGCAATTCCTTATTGCTTTCGTACCAGTCGAACATGAGCGGCATGGGCACAAGGGTCGGGGGAATTCCGCCGACATGCGATGCCAGCAGGGCCAGTATTGATGACGGACGCTTAAAGAGGGGAATGGAGCGTACCTTGTTGACAAAAGGATCCGTGCAGAGGGCAGGATCAGACAGGGCATTGAATTCGCGGCAGACAACGGGGCGCCATGCATGTATCGAGCAGGATTGTGCAACCAGGAACGGGCACGCTTCTTTAAGGTAAAAATAGTCCCTTGCTGCGGCGTTATTATCCGTATCCGTGTCGGCCAGGGAACAAATCCTGTTTTTCAGCGCTGACTCTTCCATCCGCTTTTCAATCATTTCGAAGCGCTGAAGTAAAGGGGTACGTTCTGCCAGAGACATTTCCAGAAGCCGATTGACCATGAAAACCACTTCCGGAGCCGACAGCGGGATAAGCTGGCAGCAGCAAGCGCCGCAGCCCGGCCCGCAGGTAACCTGCCGGTTGCGCACGGCAGCCTTTTTTACAGCGAGCTCTATAATTTCGTCGGCCAGAGACTGCATGAAAGGTACGAGGTCCGATAACCCAATCGGCTTTTCGGGTATGCCGACCTGCATCCGAGGAATAGTCCCATCTGGAGTCTCAATAACAAAACTGAAATTTGTATTGCCTGCTCTCTCCACGGTGGCCTCCTCAATTCAAAGAAGCTCTTTTTATTAACCTGTGTATTTGCAGCCTTTGAAGGCAAAAATAGGTTTTTCACCCGAAGGAATGAATCTGATAAACTAACTCCCTGCCAAAATATACGGGGCATGGAATCAAAATATCTGCTGCTCTTATTTCTTATCAACCCAAAAATGAGGGCCTCCCTGTCTGCCGATTGGCAGACTTGATTATTCAATTTTTTATAGCACCAGTCAGGAGGCTTGATTAATGTATCTTTTTTGGTACCAGAAAGGGGGAATTAAGAGGAGAACAGGCCGGTTAAAAAAATACAATCATATTTTCCTTATGGG
>CAISVC010000459.1 GCA_903888815.1 uncultured Fibrobacterota bacterium | reverse complement strand
CAGAGGCTGGTAGCGGCAACCGACCGGTCCACCGCTTTCGCCGGGTCCGCGCCGGTCACAAAACCGTTGGAGGTCGCCAGTTTGCTTGCCGTCAAATTGACAAACTCCGGGTTGGCGGGGATCACCTGGAGCAGGTTGCCGCCGCCATAGGCTTCCCAGGCATTACGCTGTGCGCCCGCACCGAATTCCGCGAAGTTCTTATACGTCAGGTTATTACCCGGGCCGCGGTGGTCGTACACGGTCGCCGCCATGTGCTGCAGCCACGTGCGGTAAACGGCCAGATTATTCTCTTTTGCAAACTTTGCCATGTACAGAACGAGTATGCCCTTGAACCCGGGCTGGTTATAGTCGTTGTTTTCGTTTTTTAACATGTCCGTACCCGGCGCAAGCAGCCCTTTCTTTCCGTAGTCGGCGGCGAGCAGCGCGTCCCGGTAATAGGCGCTGTCATTCGTTTTCCTGAACAGCATCTGCGCGGCCCCCAGCATGGTCCCCTGGTTATAGGTGTACGTTGTCGCGCTGTAGCTTCCGTTCGGCCGTTTGCCGTCGTACACCGCGCCGGTCGATGTGTTGATGAGATTCCTTCTGCACCAGGCATAAATTGATTTTGCTTTGGACAGGTAGGCGGTATCGCCGAAATCGTCGGCAAGATAGAGCGCGGCGATAATCAAAGGGAAATTGATGCAGGAGCTCTTATAATCGTTATTGGTGTTCCAGTACACCCCGCCGCCGATAACGGTATCGTACCCACGTGCCCAGACCTTATCGAATATCGATTTCGCCTGAGCGCGGTGTGCGTTGTTACCGGTCATCGTGTACGCACGGGCGCATGCGAGCGCGGCCCACATCATATCGTCATTAAAATTGCCGACCCCCGCATTGCCGTCGCTGTCGGTCAGAATTGTCAACCAGTCCAGCGTCCCGGCCGGATTGGTTTTCGTTGCCCAGAAAGCGCAGAACCCGGTATAAAACTCGCTTACCCTGGCCAGATATGCCGGATTGTTTGAACGCTCCCAGGCGTCCATCACCATCAGCCATTCGTTGACCGAGGTCCAGAATTTTTCGACGATGGTATTGTCGTTGCTGAGCTTGAAAACTTTTCTGCCGGAATCCCAGAATGCCTGATTATATGCCGCCATTGCGGTATCCTGATCGGCCGCGGAAATACCGTACGCCGCCGGGGGAACAATCGCAAGCATTCCCGCTACAATTGCTTTAAAAACGGCAACCCCTTTGGGCTTTTTCCTGCACGATGGTTTTTGTGCGACCATGGAGCCCCTTACGAAAAAAAGTCTGCGCAAACCTTTCAAAAAACACTAAAAGACTGATGATCGTCCACCCTCCGTCGGTTTTTCCGGAATTTTACAAATGACGTTTCAGCAACACTGGCGGATGTGCAATGATTTCTGCTCTATACAGGCAGGCACGGCCGCCTTTGCAAAGAGGGCAGCGGATATTTCCGCGGCCCTCCTGATTTCTGCCAGCAAAGGTCGTTTATTCCACAATATTTAACATCTGAGAAGCGTGCTCGCCGTTTTTCGCCATTCTTACGATGCAGCATCCGTGAACCAGGGTTCCTGTCGAAAGGGTGATGCTGTTTTGGGTACTGGCAAAACGGGCAATCAGCTTCCCGGCAAGATCATAGAACGTAATCACCGCACCGCGGGCATTGGAAATGGTCAGGCTTTTCTGCGCGGGATTATACAACGAGACCATGGTTTTGCTTGCGGCGACGTGTTTGTTATTGTTATTGATCCCGGTTGTGGCGACCGACCAGGCTGACTGCAGGATCTCTTTCGTTCCACTGATCTGTACCCACACAACGACCTCAAGATCGTTCATTTCTTCAATATGCGTCCCCGATAAACTGGCTGAATCTTTGACCATAACGGGAGTGCTTGCTTTGAGGGAGATCAATTTTCCCGAGGCATTCGGGACCATTTTCATCATGACATGATGGAACTGCGTTTCGCCATTGGATGCAGCATTCTTTGTCGTCAACTTTTCGCATACCGCCATGAAAAGGTACCCGTTAGTAAAGTCTTGCGTCGGGGTGACCGTGACCGTGACGACAGCCTTGCCGGTTGCCGGCGTGGTGCCGGTGATCTGGTGAATCGCTGCGATGGTCGCTTTCGCAGGTTTGGCATATTCAGCATTAATCGTGGCCGTGAAACTGCTTAATGAACCCGTATTGGGGGAAGTATTGGCGATGAAAACGTCAGGAACGCCATAGCCACCGACATTATAGTAGCTTATCCGGGTTCCGGCTTCAGCAGTGTAATAGGGATCACCGCTTCCCGGCCAGTTGGCGCGATAGCCTACACAGGTAAATTTGCCTTGATTACTTGCATTTGTCAAATAGGGATCGAAGGTGCTGTTATCAAAACTTGCGCAGGGCCCGCATGTTGAAGCAGAAAAATCCTCAATAAGAACAATTCTCTGCTGTGCGGAAAGGTTAACCACTAAAGCAGCGATGCAAAAAGCAAACAACTTGCTCATACTCTCCTCCTGGTGGATTTTGCTGGCTGACAGAAAGTTTCTTCTTCCCGGAGCGTTTGGGCGTATATCAGCCGGAACTTATCGTCCTGCAGAAAAGCCCCGGATGCTGGATGTATTCTAATGGCTCCTTTTATCTGTTACAAAAGATAATTCATAACATCGTGAAATGTAAGCCCCCTTCTGCTGAAAATATGGAGTTTTATGCACAAATTGCACAAAAATCCCGTTTTTCCCCTCCCCGGATTCGATAAAGAGGAAAACGCGCGTACTTAATGCTGCGGCTCGCTATCTGCGGGAAGCCCCGCGCGGGTGCGGCCGCCGCCAAGGAAGAGCAGCTCCTGAAGGAGATCGACAGGGCTCCGGGCTCTCTCATCGAGAAACAGCGGGGCGACAGTCTGTAATAAGAGGAATCCCCATTCAATCAGCTGTCGAAACGAAATGATGGGAAATCAGGCTTCGCGGAACAGGCTGATGAAGCGGAGAAAGCGGCTCACGTCCTCGAAGTTCGAGACGAGGCCGAGGGAGATACGCACGGCGCCCGTGCTCTTGCCGTCGATGCACTGCCGGAATTCGTCGAGCGACATGCGGGAGCCGGGGTGGTCGAGACACTGGATCATCTCGCCTTTCGAGAGGCCTAGAGCGAGCTCGCCCGCGCCGGGATTGCAGAAGCAGCCCGTGCGAAGCGAGATGTTCATCGCGTTCGCGCGCTCCTCGACGGTGAGATGGTCGATCGTGGCGCCCGCGGCGTTATAGACGTTGAACGCGATCGTTGCTCCGCGCATCGTCGTGTCCGTCGGGCCGTAGATGCGGACGACCGGGCTCCCGTTTCCGTGCTCGAGGGCGGCCATATGCTCGATGAGCCATCCGGCGAGGCTCGCGACCCGCGCATGAATCACGTCCATCCCGATTGAATCGAGAAAGTCGAGGCCGCGCTCGACGGCGGGGAGGCAGGCATAGTTGAGCGTGCCGTCCTCGAAGCCCCGGGCGCCTTGGGCGAGGAAATGTCTGTCGGCCTGCACCGACGCGACCGTGATCGTTCCGCCCGCGAACCAGGGGCGCCGAAGCTTCTCGAGCGCCTCCCGGCGCGCAATGAGCGCGCCGACGCCCGTGGGATATCCGAACATCTTGTAGAATGAAACGGCCACGTAATCGGGATGCCAGCGGCCGAGGTCGAGCCGGTTCGTGGGGACGAAGGCCGCCGCGTCGAGGAGAACGTCCCATCCCTTCTCGTGAGCCTTCTCGACCCATTCGAGGGGATGCTGGACGCCCGAGAAATTCGACTGCGCGGGATACGCGAAGAGTCTGTTGCAGATCTTCGGGCTCTCGTCCAGGTACCTTTCGAGCACACCGTCGAGCATGCGGAGATCGGGAGGCATGACGGGGACGTATTTCGTGACGGCGCCGCGGACCCGGTTGTACTCGCGCAGCCCGTTCACCGAGTTATGATTGTCGAAGCTGAGGAGAAGGATGTCCCCGGGGCAGAAGGGATACCCCTCTCCGACGAGCTTACACGCGTGCGTCGCGTTCGCGGTGAAAATGGGGACGTATTCCTCGGGGGAGGCGCTGAAAAACTCGAGGACGCGGTGGCGGCATCGCTCGACGTGGTCGGTGGAAACCGCCGAGGTCGGATTTGTCGAATGCGTGTTCCCGAGGACGTTCGCGAGAAGAAACTCGGCGTGGCCCCTGACGAGCGATTCGCCGTAGAGCCCTCCCCCCGTATAGTCAAGATACACGTGCCCCCCGGCGTCGAGACGGGAGAAATCCTTCGCGCGGATATCGTCGATGACCGAAGTGGATTCGTATGCCGGATACCGCTCGAGGAATTTCCGGTAGTCCCCGCCCGTATGATCGGCGTCTTGAGCGCTCGAATGTGTTTTCACGCGCAGTGCCTCCGATTCCGTCGTGCCGCAAGGGTAGCCGATGATGCGGCCCCTGTCAATATGCGCGAAAATTGTTGACAATGGAATATTAAATAGCTGATAGGTATTTTGTTTCTTGGGAGCTTTTGGGCGTATATTAATATTTTCTTTACACGCCTGCCTGTGCGAAGCCGCTTCGGCAGGCAGGCAATCCACAGTGTTTAAGAATCTTCCGTATCACCACCTCTTCCTCAATGAATGAAATGAAAAATAGTCCGTCCCTATACATAAGCATTCAATGTTTTTTTTGGGGGGGGAATATCAACGATTTTTGCTTTTCCGTTGAACCTTTGTTCCACAAATCCCGGTGAACCACCCGAAGAGCCACTTTCGCTTATTTTAGCACCACAACCCTCTGCATGAAGACTGCCTCTCCTGCCGATGCGTAGACCATGTATACGCTGGGGGCATATGCATCGTAGAACAGGTGATATGTTTGAGGACCGCGGCCGTTCCATATTTTGACGAGCGAACCATTGCTTTTTACCAGGCGTACGCAATGCGTTCCGGTAGAGGGCGTTGTAAGGAATAATTCCCGACCTCCCATACCGTTTAAATAAAACCCGGCCTTATGTACAAAAGGCCTCCCGGACGTTGGGCTAAAAGTCCCGGTGCCGGTCTTGAAGTACATTACGCCACCCATGGTCGTACCGTTTTGGTTCTTCGGGCTCACGCGCCAGTAATACTTGGTGTTCGGCTGCAGGTTACTCGGTTTATATGTGGTAGTCGTCTGATTGCCCACAAATTGGCTCTGCCCCGGTGTGTTGCTGGTGCCGAAGTAAACATCGTATGACGTTACATTGGCCACGGCCGTCCATTTGAGCGTCACATTCGTACCTACTCCCGAATCGCTATGGGCGGGATAAGGATCCCTGAAATTTGAAGGATAGAGAGTTTCATCACGATGGGAATTATTCCATATAATCTGGCCCATCCACGTCAGGTTCGTCGGATTAGTGCAACTATTGACCGTTGCCCCCGACGAGCACCCCGGCGAACAGAGGCAGCACAAATTGTCCGTATTCCCCGGATCGCCGGTCCAGTACCACATTCCACCCAGGGCCAATTTGCGCTTCTGCGCCACGGCGATCACTGATAGCAGCGTGTTCTTGCACGGGGCCACGCTGCCATTCGCGCCGGCATAGTCATTGAGCAGAAGGTAGTTTCCCATGGCCTGATTGCGGTCGATGAAATTGTCAAGCCGCGCCTCACCGTCGCTGTCCCATTGTTCATAGGGATGGATTTCGTACAGAATGCCCTGACCGGCGTAATTTTTGCCGTTGAAGAACCGCAATTGGTCGCCCCACGTCAGAAAACAGCTTTTGGCCGTGGGCACATTGCCGCTCGTACAGCCCGCCTCCTGCCCCCAGGTGCTGCCCAATGTTTGGAATATATTGGTCGCGCCGGCGTCATCACGTACGACCTTGAGCAACTGTTGATTTGAAGGGACCCATTGATCGTAGGTACAGTCGTTGCAGGTGCCATTCTCTCCGACAACGCTGTACCATACGTAGGGGTTGTCCTTGTATTTGCTCGCGGTATTTTTCAACCAGGTCTGATATGCCCCCGTTGGACTGTTGAATTGAGCGTCGGTCCAGTGCGCAGTAGGATTGTCCGTTGTCGCGATGACGACGACTATTTTCTTAGGAGTAAAGTAATTGACGATTTCATCGAGCGTATTGTGGTCGCCTAAAGCCCCATTGTACGATATGCATACACGCATCAAGTTGAATTTCCAGCAGTTCAGAAGCTTGTCCGTGTCATTGATGACCTTTCCCGGCCACCACAAGCCCGGCCCGCTGACATCGGCGCCTTTCGCTAAAAACTCATTCCCATCCGGGTCGTAAATCGCCCACGGAGTGACTTTGAACCCGGCCGCGCCGCATACCTGCGTTGTGCAGAGGGCCGCTGCAAAAAGCATAACACTACAAAGAAAGTTTTTCATCTTCACTCCCGTCCTTAACCTTTTCTATTGGCTATTCTCATTTAATTTTTGACTGCATGGTTTGAATATTTTATGCTTTTCCGTTACGGACAATTGCCGCGCGCTTCGCATGGGTCAAGCACGCGCAGATATTGTTGCAAATTTCTAATATCCTGGGATAAATCCAGTTGGTAGCACGAACCTTCCGGGCAACCTCCGGCCGTCATATTGTTCCGTCTGCAGAAATCCACCATTGGGTCCGGATAGCCGAAACTCATATACGTCGCCGAACATTCTATTTGAATGCCCCATCCATTCCCATCCGTGTCCCCGACATACATGCCATAATGGGCCATGGCGCGTAAGATTGTTTTTTTCCATTGGGGAACCGCAAGCGCGTCGATCTGCGCATCGGTCATGCCAAGCTGAATGCGGGCGCCCATGGGTGGAGCATTCTGGCCGTTGGCAATCCCCTTGCTGTCACAAGAAAAATCAAATGCTGCCGCAGGATACACAAAGCCGTTTTCGCACGGTACGGTGATGAACAGCGCATGATTAATTGCTCCGGCTTCCATTTCTTCGTACCTGATTTCACCGGCCATGCCGCCGAAATGTGCAGCATTGGCATTTCCACCCAGGCCGCTGCCATTCATTGGCAGGGGACCACCAGCCCACCCGATGTTAAGCGTACCCCCGGTGCCTGATGGTGTTGAGACTAACCACATCGGATATTCCAGACCATTCGCCTGATTAACAACGGTCAGGTGATGATCCGTACCATTGGCCGGTTGTGCGCCGGCAGGAATCCTGATTTTCATGCCTTCCATTCCACAGGTTCCCCAGGGTTCTGTGCAGTGAATGGTATACTCGGGATCAGTCGGCTGTGAGTAGTATGTCGGATGGCCATACTCGAGAACATGTCCAGGAGCGGCCCGTCCATCCGTTGGCACACGGCAGAAACCGAATCCAAAACCTTCGAGCCATGATACAATATTTGCGGAATTCGGGTTCAACGTCGGATTGGGGCGTATCTCCCTGTTGAACGGAGAGGAATCCGCATACGGACGCCAGCATCCGGAAGGCCAGTTGCCCACCTTGAAGGTTCCCCAGCCGCAGGTCCACGAACTCCCTGTCGCCGGCTCCAGAAAGATCGTGTCCAGATTTTTTATATAGCCATCGATCGGTACCCGTCCGGACGTATACCCGCTTTTTGTTATTACCAGCGTGTCAATCGCTGCCGCGGCCACCCTGCGCAGGCCCTCGTTTCCGCCTGCCTCACTAGACGCCTTTCCCCCGCCTTGAAGGCCCGTGCCCATTTCAAACAATTTGAGAACATATTGCTTGCCGGCAACCAGGAGCCGGACGAAATAGAACGACTGCGCGAGCGGATTGCCGAAAAAACTTCCGAGATTAATCGAGTATACACCGGGCACAAGGTTCCTGCATGTTTTCCGGGCGATCTGTCTTCCTGAAACGTCGAACGCCTCGATGCTCACCGGCTCGTCGGCATCGTAAACGTACACCCTGATCGCGCCCCTGACAATCTGCGGCGCTTCCCTGCGCGCAACGAGTAATTCCCGCTGCACTGCCGCGTTTTTCAGGATCCGGAAGGAACCGTCAGCGCCTGTGGTGGCAGTGTTGCCCGTTTTCAGCAACGTGCAGACCGCGCCGGAAATCGGTTGCGGAGCACGATTGAACACTTTGCCCTGCAGGTCAATCGCCTGAGCGTAACAGGAGACGACCCACAGTAAGGTTATCGCCAGTATACTCTCTCGAAGTGTTTTTGTGGTGGAATCTTTAAATAAAACCATGACAAGACCCCCGAT
>CAISVC010000458.1 GCA_903888815.1 uncultured Fibrobacterota bacterium | reverse complement strand
TTACCCTCATCTCATCAATATTGGGATTATGCCTGATAACGACGCCATTTGTTGCGCTGCACAGCACCGCAAGCCGTTCCACTCCACCCTGTTTTTTAAGCGCGGAAAAAAGCGGGGTCGCCACGATCATATCGCCGAGTTTCCCGGGACGAATACAGACCACACTTTTAACCGGCCGCATGGACCGGGGTGCAGGCTTGGGAAAAAACAGACGCAGAAGCAGGGGAAAAAGGCGCCAGCGGACCGAGAAGCCATGGTTTCTTTCCATTGTGATAAAAATACTCTTTTTTTAACCTTGAAGTTCCGAGTTAGTTTAAGGGTTAACGTATTGGTCTGGCACTGTGTTTCGTTATATTTTGCTTAAGAAAGAATTATGAAAAGATCTTTTCTCCGCCTCTATAAATATTACCTGACCTACATCGCGGCGCCGGTAAACCGGCGGCAACGCTGTCAACCTGACAAAAATTCCCTTTTCATCGCCAAATTCGACGGACTCGGCGACTTTTTTCTCCTGCTGCCGTTCCTGAAAAAACTGCGCGATGCGGGATACCGTATCACCATTACCGGCAGCGATTTTCAAAAAGAAATCCTCGAACATTGCGGGCTCGATGCGGCAACCATTTCCTTCTCCGCGCAGTCATACCCGGCACTCCGGTCAACACTCACCGCGGTGCGCGGTGTGCGCCCCGAATACGCATTGAACCTGAGCATGAGCGCCTGGGGCGGCATTCTCGTCAACCAGACCCGATCTCCGATAACAGCAGGGCTGCTGCAGGAACGCGAATGGTATGTTTACAAAGGCCATAACCTGTTCTACGACCGGGCAGTGTCCTATGATCCGCACCTGCACAGTTTCGAGGTCAATTACCGTTTTTTCTCGGATATACTGGGCCTCGCTGCGGTAAAACCGTACCTGGACATTCCTGTTCAAGCAGGCAAAGAGATCGCTGTCCATCCTTATGGGCAATGGCTGCCGCGGCGGTGGCCGCGATTCGGCGAGTGTATCGACCGTTTGGCGCAGACCGGCTATCGCTGTGCGGTACTTGGAACCGCGGCGGAACACGCTTCGAGCGATCTGACGAAGCGTTTTGCCGCCAATCCCAACTGCAGAATCGTATTTCTCGAGTCGGTAACCGGTCTTCTCCTGGAACTTGAACGGTGCCGCGCCTTTATCGGCAACGATTCCGGGCCTGCCCATTACGCCGCACTTATCGGAAAACCGACCTTCGTTCTGTGGGGTCCCGGCAATTTCGAGCGGATCCGCCAGGTAGGGCGAAACGTCCATTTCTTTAAAAAAGAGATTGAATGCCGTCCCTGCCGCCAGCGTGGCGAGGCGTGCCCGAAACATGCAAATCAATGCCTGCGGATGATCGGCGTGGATGAGGTAGTTCGGGCGTTCTGCGAAAAGATTGACCGGACAGAGGGGTAATGATATACTTACTGATGCGTTACCATCAATACAGGGGGCGGATTTGAGAAGGGCTGCAGATGAACTTTAAAACCCGTGTCCGTAAAGTCAAAGGAACGCCCGTACTCGAGATCACCGGTGAATTCGCCGGTGAAAATGCGGGAAAAACCGCGGTCCTGCTCGAAGAGCTGCGCACCTCAACGGAAGAAAGCATTGCGGTGGATCTCCGCCATATGACCTTCATCGACAGCGTGGGCCTCGGCGTGTTCGTCTACTGCTGGCGCCTCCTCGAAAACGACCGCCGCGATATGTTCTTCATCAAGCCCACGGGGTTTGTCCTCAACATGTTTCAGAATACCAGCCTCGACCGCGTGTTCAAGGTCGTTGATTCGCTGGAGGCGTAGAGAACCACCTTAACCTGTAATATCTAAGGCTGGGAAAACCGCGAGTGCAGTTCTTTTATACTTGCTATCTTTTCTATTTTGCAATACTCCACAATCCCCTCCAGCACTTTTACCGGAATAGACGGGTCGACAAACGTGCCGGTCCCGACCTGCACCGCCGACGCTCCTGCTAAAAGGTACTGGATCGCATCATCGGCGGTCATGATGCCGCCAATGCCGATGACCGGGATGCTGACCGCCCGGCTCACCCTGTACGTCATGGCCACGCCCACGGGCCGCACCGCAGGGCCTGAAAGGCCGCCGGTGCCGGCAGGCAGGACCGGCCGCTTTGCCGCTGTGTCGATCACCATGCCGACAAGCGTATTGATGCACGAGACGGCATCGGCACCTCCCGCCTCCGCCGCTTTCGCGATCACCGTTATATCGGTCACGTTCGGCGTACATTTTACAATGAGCGGCCGTTTAGTAAGCGCGCGTATTTTTTTTGTCAGCCTTTCGATCTGCTGCGGGTCGGTGCCGAACGCCATGCCGCCATGCTTGACATTAGGACATGAGACGTTGATCTCGTAGCCCCACAGCTGCGCAGCGCTTTCGAGCCGCTCCACCACGGCCATATATTCCGCTTCGGTTGCGCCCGCCACGTTCGCGACGACAGCGCAGGGAAGCTTGGCGAGCGCAGGCAGCTTTTCGCTCAAAAATCGCGTTACCCCGACATTGGCGAGCCCGATGGAGTTCAGGATGCCTGACGGTGTCTCCACGATCCGGGGAATTTCATTTCCCTCGCGCGGTTCAAGCGTCACGGCCTTTGTATAGATCGCTCCCAGCTTTGCGAGATCGATCAGTTTCTCGTATTCACCGCCGTAACCGAACGTGCCGGAAGCGACTCCGACAGGATTGGGCAGTATTTTATTTCCGATTTTTATCCTTAGATCCATACTCATACGTTCTTCATGGCTAGTTTTTATTTCCAATAAATTTTCACTGGCGATCTCTTTTTTTAGGAGTCGCCGAAGATTGCCTCGCTTCCAGGGGACCCCCAGCGTATGGCTGGGCCCCTATGTTCGCTCGACAACATCGGCGACTCCTCTTTAAAACAGCCCTTGATCCTCCAACTGAAGTCGAGCGCTTTATCGGCTATACAAGATATTTTTTCGCGTGAGGTATGCAGAGGGTGCGCGCAGCGCAGTCCGAACCTGCCAGGCAGGTGAGGACCGGCTCGCATATGCGAGAGCCCGCAGCTCACCGACCCCTGCGCAGCAGGGGGCACGCCCAGAATATTTATATCTTTTTTTACCATTGCAATTCCCGGCTGTTAAACACCGGCCCCTCGGTACACGCCCGTTTATAGCCGCCTCCGGCGGATTTCACCGCGCACCCCATGCAGGCGCCGACCCCGCAGGCCATGATCTGCTCCACGGATACGAAGCATGCGCAGCCCCGGCGGCCGGCGAACTCATGGCAGGTTTTCAGCATGGGCTGCGGCCCGCACGCATAGACAACCGTGCCGCTGCCGACCGAGCGCTCGATTGACTTAAGATAATCCCCCGCCGTTCCCTTAAACCCGCGGCTTCCGTCATCGGTGCAGATAACCGTTCCTGATGCTGCGAGGCTGTCTCCGGATGGTATCAGGGAGGCAGTACGGCAGCCGAACACCATGCTTACCGGAATCTTTTCCTTTCGTAAGGTCTGCGCGAGAAATGCGATCGGACCGAGCCCTATGCCACCGGCGACCAGCAGCGCCTTTTTCCCCTTGTCCGGCATGGGGAACGGCTGTCCGAGGGGCCCGATGATGTCAAGCGTGTCCCCTTTGTGCTTTGCGCTCAAGAGCCCGGTTCCATGCCCCCGTTTCTGGAAAATCATCGACGCAGTTCCCTCGTTTCCGTCAAACGCGGAGAACGCAAACGGCCGTCGCAGGAGCGGTATCGTATTGTCCGAAACCCTGACCGTGAAAAACCGGCCCGGCTCCGGAAGAGGAGCTGCTTTATCCCATGTAAATTCCAATTCAAAAAAACCGGTACTGAGAGGATAATTACCGCGGATCGTTGCACTGAACTGTTTCATAGCTGCCGGGGACATGTATTGACTTTTAAAATACATTACTGCCGGCCGTTTCAAGTAAATCTGCCGGCCAGTTCTTTCCGCGATGCGATGTAAATGCCCGCAAGTATAGGTATGGCGCCGAGAGCGGTCTGCACCGAGATCGCCTCATGGAGCACCAGCCTGGCCAGAAGACTCGATCCGATGGGCTCGGCCAGCGTGATGACGGCGACGAAGGTCGCCGAAAGGCGGGCCAGAGCCCAGTTCAGCGTCGAATGACCGATGAGCTGGGGCACCAGCCCCAGTGCCAGCGCCCAGCCGTAGGCGGGCAGGCTGAAACCGGACAGGGGCCGGCCCGAAACCGCGGCAACAACCAGCAGCGTCAGCATGGCAATGCCGTACACCGGAGCGATGTAGGCGATGAGCGAGCGGCCGCGGCGAACTTTACGTCCGATAAGCAGGTAGCCGGCGACGAAAACCGCGCCCGCCAGAGCCAGAAGGTCGCCCAGGAGCCGGTGGTGACCCCGGCCGAAGTCGCCCCACCCGATAATGACGCTGCCGACAGCAGCCAGAACGAGTCCGAGGATTGTCGCGCGGGCCGGCCGCTCGCGCAGGAACACCCATGAGCCGAAGCCGACAAATAACGGCCCCATGGAGACCAGTACCACGGAGCTGGCGACCGACGTGAAACCGAGCGAGGATATCCACGCGGCAAAGTGCAGGCCGAGAAAGACGCCCGCACACGCCATAAGAGCAAGCTCTCTTCGCGGGACAGAACACATCTCTTTGCGGCAGGTTGCAAAGGAATACGGAAGCAGCACCGCACACGCAAAGATCATGCGCCAGGCCGCTATGGCAATGGTCGGCATGCCCTGGCCCTGCGCGAAGCGCACGAACACTGCCGCGCACGATACGGCGATGACGCCGATGGTCAGACTTAACAGAAGACGAACATTCGAGATTCTTTTATTCTGCAATTAAAAGCCCCTTTTCAGCCCTGTCACCCTGCGGCGAAGGCAAGGAAGACAAAGGGAAAACCGACTCAAAGTTCAATCCTGGTTCCTTACATATTTTCCGTTCCAGTCGTGCATCACCGGCTGAAAGCCGAGCCGCAGCAGGTCGTCCTTCACTTCGTCAACCGTGCGGGTGTCGGCGATCTCGAACTGTGGTGTCGCTTCCGGCGAGGTGTGGCCTCCCACGGCAGTTGAGACTCCGGCCGACATGCGGGTGACGCCGAGCGGCAGGGCCGCATTGCGGAAATTCGCGGTTTCGCGCGTGGAAAGCGTGATTCCGGCGGTTGGGAGAAAGAGCCGGAGCGCAGCAATAGTCTGTGCAAGACGGCGGTCGCTCACCGGGTATTCCTGCTTGAAATCGGCCACGAGGGGCCTTAAGCGCGGAAACGCAACCGATACCTCTACCTCAGGAAAAGTACGCTGCAGGTACGCGGCATGAAGGCCGGCGGAAAAAGCGTCTCGAACCGGATCTGAAAGCCCGAGAAGCGCGCCGACCGTCACCGACCTGATTCCCTGCCTGCACGCGCGCTCGGGCGCTTCAAGCCTGAACCCATAGTCCTGCTTGGGCCCGCCGCTGTGGAGCATCCCGTAGCGGTCTTCTTCGTAGGTCTCCTGATAGATAGTAAGGCCGTCGGCGCCGCATCCGATGAGGTCATGATATTCACCTTCAGTCAAGGGATAGATCTCGATCGCGATGGACGAGAAATAATCGCGCAATATCCGGAGCGCTCCTTCGCAATACGCCGGCGTCGCTTTGGCGCGCGCTTCGCCGGTAAGGACGAGAACATGCCGGATGCCGCCTGCGCTGATCCGCAGGGCCTCGGCCCTGATCTCGTCAAACGACAGGTGCCGCCGCCGGATTGTCTGCTGCCTGCCGAACGAACAGTAGGCGCAGGAATTGTCGCAGTAATTCGAGATATACAGGGGCGTGAAAATGAAAATCACGCTGCCGAAGTGACGCCGGGTAATCCTGTCCGCTTTTTGCGCCATCTGTTCCAGAAACGGCGCCGCAGCATCGGAGAGCAGCGCGAGGTAGTCTTTCTCCGTCAACGTGTCGCGTTCAAGGATCGCAGTAACTTTTTCCGGCGTTATTGAAGCACAGAATTCGGTAAAATTATAATTTTTATATTTGCTGATGATGGAATAAAAGGACATAGCTTTGAATTTATTCCCCCCTAACCCCCAGAAGAGCCATCCAGAAATCCCGTCAAAGGTGAGGATGGCCGAGCCGTTTTTGACGTAGGCCCGAGACCGGCACAATACGCCGCTCTTCCGGCCTCGACAGCCAGCCGGAAGGCGCGGGCCATGGCGACCGGATCATCGGCGGTCGCTATCGCCGTATTGAGCAGGATCGCGTCGACCCCGATTTCCATTGCGGCGGCGGCGTGCGACGGCCGGCCTATGCCGGCGTCAACGATCACGGGCACGTTCATCTCTTCCACAAGAATCTCAATGAGCTCGAGTGTCTTGAGCCCGCGGTTCGAGCCGATCGGCGCGCCGAGCGGCATGACTGCCGCTGCGCCGGCGTCAGCCATCCGGCGCGCCGCCGCAAGGTCAGGAACCATATACGGCAGGACCACAAACCCCTCTTTCGCGAGTGTTTCGGTCGCCTTGATGGTTTCGAGGTTATCGGGCAGCAGGTATTTCTGATCATTGATCACTTCGATTTTTATCCAGTTGCCGCAGCCCATTGCCTTTGCAAGCCGCGCCAGACGCACGGCCTCGCCGGCATTCCGCGCGCCCGAGGTGTTTGGCAGGATAATTTTACCGGGTGGAATATTCTTCAGCATGTTCTCCTGCGGCCGGTCAAAATCGACCCTTCGCAGCGCAACGGTTATGATGTCGCACCCGGCCGCCTCCAGAATGTCTTTAATGATCCGGTCATCCCGGTATTTACCCGACCCGGTGATGAGACGGGAACGGACTTTTATTCCGGCTATGATTAATTCATCCATTATTATTCCATTTCTTGGGCGTTCCCCTGCTTCGCAGGGTCGGTTCTTCTCCAGGCTACCCTCTGGTCGGTCTGCTCTCTGTTGCGCCGTTCTAAGAATGAAACCGTTCATCCTTATAAGGCCTTTAGGCGGCGCGTTGCGCCTTCAACAATCGCAGACTGCCTGCCGAAGCCTCGGCGCAGGCAGGGGGTGGCTGCCCGCCCAACGGGAAGGGCGTTTGCAGCCCGGCTCAGCAATCCAAAATACTTTATCCTTTTATTATTTACCCGCCACCGACAAACCGCAGAATTTCAACAGTATCGTTATCGCGTAATACGGCTGTCCCGAAATTTTCTTTCTTGACAATTGATTTGTTGACCTCAACAACGACAACGGCGGGGTCAATTTTTTTAGCAGCAAGCAGATCGAGAATGTTCGATCCTTCTTCCAGTGAATCAGCCTTGCCGTTAATGGCGAGTTTCATAATTAGGGGAAGCTCTCCTATAGTATCATACACGCGCGCCGGGCGGCACCGACTTCGTGATCCATGTATTGCCGCCGATCACCGCGCCCTTGCCGATCACGGTAGTACCGCCGAGGATAGTGGCGTTGGCGTAGATAATCACGTCGTCCTCGATGTCGGGATGCCGTTTTTCGCCCTTGCGGGGATGGCCCTCGCTGTCGAACGGCGACAGCGCGCCGAGCGTCACGCCCTGGTACAGCTTCACGTTCCGGCCGATGCGCGTGGTTTCGCCGATCACCACGCCGGTGCCGTGATCTATGAAAAACCGCGGCCCTATCGTCGCACCCGGATGGATGTCGATGCCGGTGCGCGAATGGGCGCGCTCCGCCATGATCCGCGGAATTAACGGAACGTCAAGCTCATAGAGGAGGTGGGCAACGCGGTAGGTGGTGATCGCCTCCACGCACGGGTAGCTCAGGATTATCTCGTCCGTATACTGCGCGGCCGGATCGCCTTCAAAAGCCGCCTGAATATCCTCAAGCAGCGTCGCCCGTATGGCCGGCAGGGATTCGATGAGCCGCATGAGCGCTTTTTCCGCGCGTTCTTCACAGTTGCAATTTTTGCAGTTATCCTTTTTGCAGCGGTAGTTGAAAACGTCACGTATGTGCCTGCCGAGACGGAACGAAACGTGCCGGAGCGAATCCGCCAGGAAAAAAACCATTTCGCCGCGCGCTACCTTCTGTCTGCTGTAGCAGCTGGGGAACAGGATGGCGAGAATATCGTCGAGAATCTCGTAGATATCGTGCCGGCCGGCAAAATCGAGGCCCTCTTCGCTGTGAATGTCGCTGTTCTCCTGAATGTCATGCTGAAGCTGCTGCACTATCTTCGGCAGTCCGGAGTTCATCCATTCGTTGAATCTGTCCATGCAGCCCCGCCGATCTGAAAAAAGATTCCTGCTAATACGTCGTGGTCTCGTGGACGTATTTCACCCACTGCGAAAAAAATTCGTTCCGGTGCGTCCGCCAGGTATTTACCGGTTTGTCAACGTTAAAATTCCTCGGCTGCCCCACATCGGCACGGCCATTTTCTTTATCGCGTTTATACTCATACACGATCCGCTCCGGTTCGTATTCAGGATGCCCCAGGTGGATAAGAAACCGCTGATCCGCGCTTTCGAAAATAGTATAGCCCGCCCCCTTGGCATAGGCCAGAAGACGGATCGTTCCCTTGTCGCGTTCACGCTCAAGAACGTCGTCCGGGATCCCGGCGTGCCTGCTCTGCGCGCACAGGAATTCATCGTCCATGTCGCCCGTGATCCGGTGGCTGCGGTCAAGGTTGATTGTTGTATAGACACCGAACATTTTGTCCAGGTACTGGACCTTTTCTATCCCCAGGAATTTGGCAAGCGCTAATCCCCCCCAGCAGATGCCGAGCGTCGACGAGATATTATTGTGCGCATACTTGAGTATCCGCGTGAGTTCCCCCCAGTAGTTCACGTTTTCGAACGGAAGCTCTTCGACCGGCGCTCCGGTCAGGAGAAGGCCGTCGAGCTTTTGGTGGTTAATAGCGTCTTCGAAATGAATATAATAATTTTCCAGGTGCGCAACGTCGCTGGAGGAATACACGTGCGTATGAAGTCTGATCCATACCGGCTCGATCTGGAGCACCGACCTTCCAAGCGGATGCAACAAACTGAATTCATACGTCTCAGCCACGGGCATGACATTGAGGATACCGATGCGAAGCGCCCGGATATCTTCCTTAAGCGCCTTCTCCTGAGAAACGCACTGTACCCTGTTTTTTTCCAGTTCCTCCTGGATATGATAATTTTTCGGCAAAACAATCGTCATTGCTTACAGCCTTTCCCGTGCAACCGCTTATATGGAATAATCGAGAGAACCTGTCTTTTTCTCTCTTTCAAGCAACTCCTGGATCGAAATGCCTTTAAGCACCCCATGCACCGCCCCGGCCACTTCGCACCACACCGTTCTGGTCACACAGCGGCCGGATTTATTGCACCCGTGCGGGTCGTCCACACAATCAACAATCGTAAGCGGCCCTTCAAGTGCATTGACAATATCATACACGGAAACCGCAGACGGGGGCCGGCAAAGCACATAGCCGCCGTTCACCCCGCGGGTCGTTTCAACGATTTTATGGTTACGCAGGACCAGAAGGATGTTTTCCAGATACGAACTGGAAATCCCCTGTTTTCCAGCAATGACCTTCCTCTTGGCCGGTGTTTTGCCGTATTCACGGGCTATTTCAAGCACAGCGCGAAGCCCGTAGCGGCATTTTGTCGATAGTTTCATTTTTTAATTCTTATTGTTTATAAACTTTGTAATAAAAATAACTGATGCAGAAAAAAGAGACAACCTATATGAGGACAATACACTGTTCTTGAAAATACGCGTTTTATACGCGCTTTTTCCGGCTCAGATTTCTGTAGCTTCCGGCGCCTTGATTTTAAAATCGATCAGCGCTGGCTTGCGGAAGTGGATGATGGAAATGACACCTACGAAAAGGAAGCCGGACGCATAGAGCATGAGGAACGGGCTCACCAGGAAGTTGGTGTATCCGAGAAACAGCTGGAAGCTCACAAGGCAGTAGATCCCTATGAGAATCTCGATGATGCAGGTGAGGTCCTTGACAGGACGGTACCCTGTCGTACCGTGTGACTCGCCTTTTTTCGGTGTCCGGTAGAACGGCGAAGCGCGCTTGAGCAGCGCTTCAAAGACCTCTTTTCCGTTATTCACCGCCAGCCCCGTGCCGATGAGCATCATTGCCGGAATAAGCAGGATCTGCTGTCTGATACGGTTGCCGATATAGTGCTGCGCCACCATGTACATGGTGGCCGGCCCGCTTGTGGCGAGGATCATGCAGCAGACAATGCCGACAAACCAGGCGAGCGGCAGGTTAACCTTGACAAAATAAAGAACCGGCATGGTGAGCATCGCAAGGATAAGCATGAGCGGATGCACCATATAATGGGTAAGGTGCAGTACTGCCTGCAGGAACTTGAATCTGGACATCTTTTTCCGGGCAAGCATGGGAATGATTTTAATCGCGGTCTGAATCGATCCTTTGGCCCAGCGGAACTGCTGGTTCTTGAACGCATTGATGTCTTCCGGGATTTCCGCGGGTACCGTAAGGTCGGGAACGTATTCGGTCTCCCAGTCGGCAAGCTGCATCCGGTAGGAAAGATCCATATCTTCCGTCAATGTGTCGTGCTGCCATCCTCCGCTCGACTCGATGGCGCTGCGGCGAAACACTCCGGCCGTTCCGTTAAAATTCATGAACAGCCCGTTCCAGCTCCGTGCCGCCTGTTCGATCATGAAATGGCCGTCGATGCCCATGGCCTGGCCGCGGGTAATGAGCGAGGCGTTTTTATTCAGGTGTGTCCACCGTCCCTGCACCAGCCCCAGCCGGGGCCGGTTGACAAAGAACGCCATGGCGCGGCGCAGAAAATCAACCGACGGGACGAAGTCCGCGTCAAAAATCGCGACGAACTCCGCATCGGTAAAATTAAGCCCGTGCTGCAGGGCGCCCGCCTTGAAACCGGTGCGGTCGGCACGCCGGATCACCTTCACCCTGTAGCCCCGGCTGCACAAACTTTTCACGGTTTCATCGACATAGCCGATCGTTTCGTCGGTGCTGTCATCAAGCACCTGGATCTCATGCCGGGAACGGGGATAATCCATGGCAGCGGCAGCCTCAATCACGCGCTGGGCGACCTGTTTTTCATTAAACATCGGGAGCTGGGTGACCACCAGCGGATATTGGTTCTCATCAGTCACGCCATAATAATATTTCATGGCCTCGCGCTGGAAGGCAACACGCTGGCGCCGCTTCCGCAAAAACAGATACGTAAGGATATAGCACTGGGCTCCGAACGCCAGAAGAACCAGGGAGCATAACACATAAAGCGAAATAACGATGATCAATGCAACCATGCGTCTATCTGCCTGCAATGAAGTGAGGTAACTGTATGATAAATATATTTTGGAACGATAATATATATTAATTGCGCAACCAGAGTATATATAAAAAAATGATACCGCCGGTCGCTCCCGTCAGCGGGGCAACACCGTTTCAAGCTCCTCCTGAATTTCCCTGAAAAGCTCCGCATCACGAATGATATCAGCCAGTTTCAGATCCTCCCAGCCGGTCTGCCGGTAACCCGCCACCTCGCCGGGGCCGCGAAGCGTCAGATCCATCTCCGCGATCCTGAAACCATCGTGGTGGCGGCAGAAAAAGGAGAGTCGTTCGGCAGTTTCGTCGTCCGCAGCGGACGGCGTCAGCAGGAAACAATACGATTTTCCGCTCCCCCGCCCTACCCTGCCGCGTAATTGATGCAGCTGCGCCATACCGAAGCGTTCGGCATTTTCGATAATCATTATTGTCGCCTGCGGCACGTCGACGCCGACTTCAACAACCGTGGTGCTGACCAGGAGCTTTATGGAACCGGCCGCAAACGACTGCATGATACGTTCTTTCTCCATGCTCGTCATACGGCCGTGAAGGCAGCCCGTCGGTATGCCGGCAAACGCTCCTTTTTTAAGCGCCGCAAACGTCGTCTCCGCATCCCTGATCGTTTCCGAAGTCTCATCCTGTTCGATCCGCGGTACTACCCAGTAGACGGCCGCTCCGCACTCGCGGATCTCCCTGAGCACGAACTGATCCATGTCGCTTCGTTTGCTTTCAGGAACGCAGTGCGTCTCGACCGGGTTTCTGCCCGCCGGAGGCTTTAGAATCGTCACGATATCGAGATCGCCGTAGAGCGTTTTAGCGAGCGTCTGGGGTATCGGCGTGGCCGACATGAGCAGGAAATCCGACGCCACGTCCTTCTCCTGCATGGTCAGACGCTGGGCTGCGCCGAACTTATGCTGTTCGTCAATCACGATCATGCCCAGCCGTTTGAATTGTACGGACGGCTGGAGCAGCGCATGAGTACCGACGACGAACCGCGCGGTGCCATCGGCACACGCTGCGTTGATCCGGCGCCGGTCCACTGCCGTAACGCCGCTCATGAGAAGCTCGGGTTTGAAGCCGAGCGGCGCAAGCCATGACGCAATGAGCCGGCAGGTCTGCAGCGCGAGCACTTCGGTCGGCGCGAGCCAGGCGACCTGCAAACCGCTTGCAAGCGCCGGGAAGCACGCGAAAAACGCCGTGAGCGTTTTTCCGCTGCCCACGTCTCCCTGCAGCAGCCGGTGCATGCGGCGGTTCGATGCGGCATCATCGTAGAGGATCCGGATCGCCTTTTCCTGCTCTCCGGTAAGCGGAAACGGCAGCTGTTTTCTGAAACGTTCCGGCAGATCGCCGGCCCGCAGGCAGCGGCCCGGCAGGGCGAACTTCCGCCTGCTCCACCGCAGGGTCAGCGCCAGCCTGAAAAGCTCCTCATAACGCAGCCGTTTTTTGTATTCGTCAATTTTTACGGGATCGGTCGGCGAATGGATTTCCCGCAGGCATTCTTCGAGCGGCGGAAAATTCCGTTTTTTCGCGATAGGTTCGGGAAGAATCTGCGGAAAACGGCTGATAGTGCCCAGGATCCACCTGACTGCTCTGGAAATCAACCGGTGACTGATCCCCGCATCACGCATCTGCTCACTCGTCGGGTACAGCGGAAAAAATGCCTGCACCCGCTGTCCGCTGCCTTCTGCAAGCCGTTCGACCATGGGATGCACCATCTGCACATGCGTATAGGCGCTTACCTTTCCGGTAGCCATTATTTTCGTGCCAACGGCCAGCATGTTCCGGTAGATCGGCACGCCGGCAAACCAGAGCAGTTCCATGCTGCCGGTCCCATCGCTTAAAAGCACCCGCAGACGGCTTTTCCGCCGCCGTTCGACATGCGCTTTTTCCACCATTCCGGCCACGGTGCAGGTTCTGTCCAGATACCCGCCGATGTCCCGGAGCGGGATGATGTGCGAGCGGTCAAGATAGCGGCGGGGGAAATGATACAGGAGGTCGCCGACGGTTTCGATGCCTGATTCGCACAGCGCACAGGCACGCCTGGGGCCGAAGCCCTCGATCATTGACACGGGTGAAAGGAAATCGAGCGGTTGAGACAGCTGGCGTTTTGTCATGATTTAAGAAAATCTTTAATTTTTCGTTTGCTAAAGGCACCTGTTTGGGTGTGGGGTGGGCGTCTTTATTACAGCTCTGAACTTCAGCGAACCCCCACTCTCAAGTCTTCGTGGAGTTGAGAATTAAACAATAAAATACTCCGGATTTACAGAATAATTTTCTTTCATGAATTAACGTCTGTGGGTGCGGGTAAAGGGTGCTCAAAGCTGCCTGCCTTTGCCGAAGCGGCTACGCGCAGGCAGGCACGGACGGTGCCCACCCGCCACCCCGAAAAAAGCCTTTAGCCAAAGAAAAATTATTTATGATATTTCCTGCCTTTTATGATCGATATCGCCCGGTATATCTGTTCCAGAAGCAGCAGGCGCGCCATCTCATGTGTAAAGGTCATCCTCGAAAGCGCAAGCAGTTCATGGGCTGTCTTTTTCACCTCTTCGGACAAACCGAAAGGACCGCCGATAATAAAAATAACCCTGCGGGAATCCGCGGAAAGCTGCTGCGCAAATTCCGATGAAGAAAAAAGTTTCCCCCGTTCATCAAGGGCGATGATCCGCGCATTCCCGCGCGCATTCCCGCGCCTGCAATGGCTGGTGATCTTTTCGCCCTCGGTTTCCGGATCAGCGTCCCTGATCTCAACGGTCTCCAGCCTGGCATCGTGCCTGATCCTGCCGGCATATTCCTCTGTTTTCTGCAGATAGGAACGGTCTTTTATTTTTCCAACAGCGAGGATGGTGATGTCCATGGCAATAAAATAATAGTTGTGGAAAGAAACCGGTGGTGGGGACGTTGATATTTATCCCGGATAAAAATCACTTATAATACGCCGGCGGATGAAGCCCGTTCCACGACCGGATCAGCTTGCCGATCCTGTCCCAGCGGATTTTGACGGGCAGCTCCACCCAGGGGATGGTGCTGTCAAGTGAAAAGTAGAGGATAAAGGCCTTTGCTTTGACGAAATTACGGTTCAGGTAACCCCAGTAGCGGGAATCCATTGAATCGTCCCGGTTGTCGCCCATCATGAAATAATTGTCATTTTTAACAGCATAGGTCATGATCCGCTTCCCGTTCAGATACAGTTCTTTGCTGATAGTTACTTTTTTCCCCGGATACCTCTCTTTCAGCTGTTCGGCGAGGCCGTCGAACTGCATTTCCAGCCATACCCACGAGTCGCGGCGGCTGTCGTTCAGACTGTACTCAAGCTGGCGTTTGTAGAGCTGGAGCGGGGATGGATGCTCCTGGCCGAAAACATCACGCAGCCTGATGGTGGCGGTATCGGCCTTCTGGCCGTCGATAAAAAGAGAAAAATCAATTTTCACGCGGGAAAACGAATGCGCAAGCGGCTGGTTTTCGAGCGGCCGCATTTTCCAGAATTTTCTCCAGAACGGCTTTACGGTTCCTTCCATGAATTTTACAAAACGGCTGCCGGGGTTTTCCTGTTCGATGAGGTTGCGCAGGAAAAAGAATTCGCGCGTTCCCAGACTGTCGACGGTGATGGTGTCCCCTTTTTTTGGTATCCGTAAAGGGGCAAAATCCATTATTCCCGGATAATCAAGCTCGCCGTTTCTTATGTACTGGCCTTTGGGCGGCAGCGAAAATTCCTTTCCATCGATAAAAAGCCTGCGCCCCTTTGCGGCAACCACCTGCCCCGGCCCCGCCACGCAGCGCTTGATGAAATCTTTATTCAGAAAGTCGCTGCTGCCGATCTCAAAATCGTTTCCCGGGTATTCAAAGATGACCACCTCGCCGGGCTGCGGGTTGACCATTTTCGGGAACTTTTCATACGAAAAAGGTACCACGGGCGAACCGTACAGGAACTTGAGGCCCAGGAGAAAATCGCCGGTAAGCAGGCTCTTCTCCATGGATGCACTCGGGATTTTAAATGCCTGGATGACATAGACGATAAAAATCAGCGCCATGATGAGCGCCGAGGTCATTTCGCGCCCGAACCTGAATATGCCTGCCTGTTCCGACCGGCGATTATTGCTATGCGACAATTGTCCTCCGCTGAAATCGATGGATGAAAAAACTATCGGCAGATAAGCCGTTAAAAATACGTTTCCCGCTGACGGATATTCATGAATTTTTACCCGGCAGTCTCCGTTGCGAGAAATGCCGTACCGCGGCGTCATGGAGGATGCCGTTGGAGAGGATAATGGAACCGTTATTGACGGTCGGGTTTCCCGCGATATCGGAGAACGCTCCGCCGGCTTCACGAACGATACACGCCGCGCTCGCGCAGTCCCACGGTTTGTCAAGAAGGTTCACGGCGATATCGAGCTTGCCGCTCGCCACGCAGACATAGGAGTAGGCGTCCATGAAGCCGTACGTATAATTCCATGACCGCATGAGCGCGAACAAGCGCTTACCCTCGGGCCGCTCCGCCTTTTCCACAAATCCGAACGCGGTGCCGATGGCCGCGTCAAGGGAGCTGACTGCGGAAACATGCACCGCTTTCCCGTTGCAAAAGGCGCCGCTCCCGCGCGCGGCCCAGCAGGTAATGTTCAGTGCGGGCAAACGGATGACGCCGACCACCGGATCTCCGGCTTCTTCCAGCGCAATGAGCACGCTGTAGGTCGGGATACCGCGGAGGTAGGGCCGGGTGCCGTCAAGCGGGTCCACGATCCATCGGCGGCTGTTTTTTCCGGCGCGGGCAGGCAATTCTTCACCGCAAAAACCGTCATCGGGGAATGCGGACGACAGCCGTTCGCGGATCATTGCTTCACAGGCGCGGTCCACTTCGGTTACCGGCGAAGAATCCTCCTTGAGTTCGGCGGCGGGGAGTTTGTGTTCCCGCGCCTGCTGCAGGGCGCCGGCTTCCTCAGCGGCTTTCAGGGCTATGGCCAGTTCCTTGTCGTAGGGCATGATTCAGCAGTCAGTTTGAAGGATAGTAAAGCTGAAATAGTAAACAGGTGCAAAGGTACAAAGGTTCAAAGATAGAAAATCATTAAGAAGAGAGAAATTTTCCTGCTGCTTTAAAACCCCTTTGCTCCTTTGCCACTCTGCACCTTTGGGCCTTCTATTTGCATATAATATACGATCCGGGACGATTCGATCGTTCCACGGCCATCCTGCGGTATTCGACAAAATCGCTCATAGTATCAATTTCCTCTTGCGCCGGCCCCCCGATGAAAGTCATTTTATACAGGAATACTGCGAATACAGCCGATTGCTGCCATAGACCCTCAAGGAGGAAGCATGCTTGGTGTCAACAAGGTAATTCTTATCGGTCATCTCGGAAAAGACCCTGAACTCCGCTATACGCCGGGCGGCCAGCCGACGGCAAGCTTTTCGCTTGCGACAACGGAGCGGTGGACCGATAAAAACGGCCAGCGCCAGGAACGCACCGAATGGCATAACATCGTCGCGTGGGGAAAGCTGGCGGAACTGGTCAATCAATACCTGAAAAAGGGCCGCGCCGCCTATATCGAAGGGCGCATCAATACACGCTCATGGGATGACCGCGACGGCAATAAGAAATACAAAACCGAGATCGTTGCCAATCAGATTCAGTTTCTGAGCAGCGGCGGGGCGCCGCAGTCAGGCGAGGCTTCCGGCGCGCATGAAGGTGTTTTAAAAAACAACGTTGAGGGTGAAACCCCTCACCCGGACACGCCGGAACAGGGCCCGGCAGTTGAAGAAAATCTCCCGTTCTGATAATCGTTTTTGAGATGTCAACCTATACCTTTATTATGGTGAAAGGAAAAAAGTATGAATACTGACATTATGCTTCTGACGGTGATGTGCGGAATAACGCTCCTTGCCTATATGATCGCCATTAATGCCCATGGCCCGGTGCGGCTGGGGCTGTCCTATATTCTTTCAACCGTGCTTCTTGCAGCCACCGTATGGGCGATCGTTCAGCACGTTACCGTCGGCATGGATTCCTTAAACATGGAGAAGATCAAGAAAGTAGAAATGGAAAAGAATGTGGCCGAAGAGCGCGCCTTGTCCCAGGAGGAGGCACTTAAAGCAAACAAGGAGCGCATGAATTTTGCGGCAAGACTCAATACCCTCATCACGAGCGGCACCGCGTATGCCACCTCATTGACGAACATTGATCTCCAGGCAGGAGACACCGAACTTGAGACGCTTCAGGGAAGAGCGAGTGAAAAGAAAAGGAAAATCGAAGAGTTAAAAATTGAAATCGAAAAGCTGTCAACCGCCGATACTTTCTTTTCCGAATCGCTTACGCTCATACGGGACGGCTTTCAACTGCTGTCCGAGGCTGCCTCGTATTGCCAGCAATATTATTACTCAGATG
>CAISVC010000457.1 GCA_903888815.1 uncultured Fibrobacterota bacterium | reverse complement strand
TCAGACTGTTTTATCTCAGCCGCCCCTTTGCTGGCGGATTCCCGGATGGTTTTAATGCTCGCCGCATAGTCGCTGCTGTCAAACACGAAATGACCGGCCACGAAAACGTTGGCGCCGCGTTTCGCGCACTCGTACGCGGTGTCGCCGTTGATACCGCCGTCAACCTCGATATCGACGGCGCGATTGGCTTTCATTGCTTCGCGGCGGACTTCGGTGATTTTATCAAGGGTCTCGCGGATAAACCTCTGACCGCCGAAGCCGGCATACACCGTCATGACGAGCACCTGATCGACATGACGGAGATGGTTCATAAACAGGCTGACCGGTTTGTCGGGATTCACGGACACGCCGGGCCGGACATTGTGCCTGCGGATGCTCTCCGCCACCGAGGGCAGGTCTGCGCATACCTCGGCGTGCACGATGAGGGTGCTGGCTCCTGCGCTGCAGAAATCGTTGATATAGTTGACAGGGTTGGCAATCATCAGATGGACGTCAAGGGGAATGGTGACTGAGCGCCGTATCGCTTCGATGACGAGCGGCCCGAAGGTGATGTTGGGCACAAAGTGGCCGTCCATGACATCGCAGTGAATGCGGTCGGCACCCGCATCCTGTACAGCCTTTACCTCACGCTCGAGACAGGCAAAGTCTGCGGAGAGAATGGATGGCGCGACTTCTATTTTTGAGGTCATAGTCATTTAAAATTAATCTTTGGCTAAAGGCTTTATTCCAGGTGGCGGGTATCACAGCTTTTTTCCGCGCCGTACACTTCCTTCCAGAGTCTTTTGAAGCGGGAACACCTTCGCTCGGTCGGCTTTCCGACTTAGAGCATTTTTGCAGATTTCCACGCTTCGCGTGATTTACCGCCACCCTCGCTCAGGCCGCCTAAAGGCCTTATATGGATAATTGTATTATCCATAAGAACGGCGCAAAAGCCTCTTCCAGGAAGGCACGTCGCCGATTCTGGATTTGCACCTGACTATGATTTCAACTCCACAGAGCTTGAGGGTGGGGGTAACGAATGCTCTAAATCTGCAAAGACGGTGCCCCTGCCTCGCCGAAGCGGCTCGCGCAGGCAGGCACCCCCTACCCCACAAACTGCCTTTAGCTAAAGAAAATAAATTTCTATTTATTATTACCCTGCAGCTTCTTTAATGAGTTGAAGGGCTATTTCATTCCGCTGGATCTGATTCGTTCCTTCGTAAATCTGCGTGATCTTCGCGTCGCGCATCCTTTTTTCCATGGGGTATTCGCGCATGTACCCGTACCCGCCCATGACCTGCACCGCGTCAACGGTCACCTTCATGGCCACGTCGGAGCAGAACAGCTTGGTCATGGCCGACTCCTTGGAGAAGCGTTTTTCGCCTGCGTCAATGGTCTTCGCCGTGGCATAGAGCAGGGCGCGCGCCGCCTCGATCTGGGTCGCCATGTCGGCCAGCATGTGCTGGATTGCCTGGAACGAGGAAATCGGCTCCCCGAACTGGATGCGCTGGCGGGAGTATTTGACCGCCTCATCGAGCGCGCCCGCCGCTATCCCCAGGGCCTGCGCGCCCACGCCGGGCCGCGAATAGTTGAGCGTGTTGATGGCAATGATCGAACCCATGCCCTCGCGGCTGAGGATGGCGTCTTTCGGGATTCTGCAGTCCTGGAAAATAAGCTCGGTGGTGCTCGAGGCGCGGATGCCCATCTTGTCCTCATGCTTGCCGAATGAAAAACCCGGGGTTCCTTTTTCAACGATAAAGGCGCTGATGCCGCGCGCGCCCCTAACCGGGTTGGTCTTGGCCATTATCGTGTAAACATGTGCGTTCTCGCCGTTCGTGATCCACTGCTTGGTGCCGTTCAGCACCCACTGGTCGTCGTTGAGGACGGCTGTCGTCTTCATGCCGAGCGCGTCGGAACCGGCGTTCGCCTCGGTGAGTCCGAACGCAACGATGGTCTTCCCTGCTGCAATGCCGGGCAGGTATTTCTTTTTCTGTTCGTCCGAGCCGAAAAGCAGAATGGGGAAGGTGCCGAGCGCGGTCGCGGCCATGGCGAGCGAGATGCCGCCGCACACCTTGGAAAGCTCTTCGACGGCAAGGCAGAGCTCGAACACGCCGCCGCCGAAACCGCCGTATTCCGCAGGAATATACAGGCCGCACAGGTCGGCTTCGGCAAGCGCCTGAACCACGTCCCAGGGAAAGATCCCCTCGTGGTCGTATTTTTCCCTGACCGGCAGTATCTTTTTGATCGCAATTTCGCGTGCGGTCTCGATGATCATTTTCTGTTCATCAGTGAGAAACCAGTTCATCCTTGGACACTCCTTTGCTGCGGGATATGATTTCCTCTTTATTATAATTCATGAGCCCGTTCTGGGCGGCAGCCTGCTGCGCGATCTTCTTATTCGACCCGGTTCCCTCTCCCAGGGCAACGCCCCCGATTTCCATGCGGACCGTAAAAACTTTCGCATGATCGGGCCCGGACGCCGATATTGTCACGTACCGGGGCATGCCGAAACCGTCGCGCTGCGCCATTTCCAGTATGATGCTCTTATAGTTGACGTTCCGTTCATCCTCGATGATTTCGTCAATACGGCCGAAAAGAAACTTTTTTAAAAATTTTCCCGCCGCTTTATAGCCGCCGTCGAGAAAGATCGCGCCCAGTAAGGCTTCGAACGTGTTCGAAAGAGTCGACAGCCGGTCGCGGCCTCCGGTTTTTTCCTCCGACACGCCGAAAACGACGTGGGAGCCGATATCGAACGACCGGGCGATCTCCCCGAGTATTTTCCCCGACACGATAAGGGACTTGATTTTTGATAAATGCCCTTCGTGCCGGTCCGGATATGCCTGATACAGGTGTTCGGTGACGAGGCAGTTGAGCACCGCGTCGCCTAGGAATTCCAGCCGCTCGTTTGAAAGCAGCCCGAGGCTGTCTTCGGACGGAATCGAAGACTTGTGGGTGAGCGCCTGCCGCAGGAGCGGCGCGGAACGGAACCGGTAGCCGATGATCGTTTGAATCGCGGCAAGGGAATCGCGCGGCCGCACGGCCTTGCGGCCGCCCCGCACGAGCGATGCAATAAATTCATTTATGGGCCGCAGAGGATTCATACCTGCCCAGCACCAGGCACGCATTATGGCCGCCGAAACCGAACGAGTTGCTCATTGCGTACCGCACGTTCCTCTTGACTGCGCTGTTCGGCGTGTAATTCAGGTCGCAATCGGGATCAGGATCCTCATAGTTGATGGTCGGCGGAATGACGCCGTCCCTGATCGCCAGGGCCGACGCGATAAATTCGACGGCGCCGGCTGCGCCGAGCATATGGCCGGTCATTGACTTAGTCGAACTCACGGCTACGGTTCGGGCGGCTTCGCCGAAAACTTTTTTGATCGCGGCGGTCTCGATTTTATCGTTCAGATCGGTCGAGGTGCCGTGCGCGTTGATGTAGTCGATCTGTTTCGGCTCAAGGCCGGCGTTTCCGATCGCTATCCGCATGCACCCCTGCGCGCCGGCGCCGTCGGGATCGGGCGCCGACAGATGAAAAGCGTCGCCGGTGGCGCCGTAACCGAGCATCTCGGCGTACATCGTCGCGTTGCGGGCGCGAGCGTGTTCCAGTTCTTCAAGCACGACAATCGCCGCCCCTTCGCCCATGACGAAACCGTCGCGTTTTTTATCGAACGGCGAGCTCGCCTTCTCGGGGATTTCATTGCGCTTTGACAAGGCTCCCATCGAGCAGAAGCCTGCAAACGCCAGCGGGGTTATCGCGGCTTCGACGCCGCCGGTCACGGCAAGGTCGGCCATGCCGCACTTGATATGCAGAAACGCTTCGCCGATCGAATGGGCGGATGAGGCGCATGCGCTTACCACCGCGAAGTTCGGTCCCTTGAGGCCGTATTCCATGGAGATCCGGCCTGCGGGCATGTTCGGAATCATCATCGGGATAAGGAAAGGCGAAACGCGGCCGGGACCGCGTTCAAGCAGCTTCGTGTGCTCAGCTTCAAGGGTCGATATTCCGCCGATTCCCGCGCCGACAATAGTGGCGCAGCGCTCCGGATTTTCCTTTGACATGTCAAGTTTGGACTGCTGCATGGCCATGCGGGCAGCGACAAGTGGAAGAAGAATTGCGCGGTCGGTGCGCCGCACCTCTTTCGGTTCGACATACTGGCTGAAATCGAGCCCTTTCACCTCGCCGGCAATCTTTGTCGGATACGCTGTTGTGTCAAAATGCGTGACCGGACCGATGCCCGATTTCCCCGCGCACAACCCGCTCCAGAACGACTGCAGATCGTTCCCCACGGGACACACCACGCCCATGCCGGTAACAACGACTCTTCGAGACATAATTGATGTATAAACCCTTCCGGAAATTTGCTTCGCTAAAAACAGATGCCCCGGCAAGCCACGAAGTGCTGCCGAGGCGGAAAACAGATCAGTTACAGTTTTTTCTGGAGATAGTCCATCGCATCCTTGACCGTATGCATCTTTTCCGCGTCCTCGTCAGGGATTTCAATATCAAAGGCATCCTCGAACGCCATGATGAGCTCGACCTGATCAAGGGAGTCTGCACCGAGGTCGTCGATGAACGATGCTGCAGGAGTAATTTTATCTTCGCTGACGCCAAGTTTCTCGGCGATGATCTGTTTTACTTTTGCTTCCATTTCACTCACAGGATACTCCTTTCATTAATGGTTTTTAAAACTGGTATAAAAATGGTTATTGTCGCTCTACAGGACAAGTCCGGCGTGCTATCGAAGGACAAGCCCGCCGTCAACGACCAGCACATCGCCGGTGATATAGTCGGCCATGGATGAGGCGAGAAAAAGTACGGCATTCGCCACATCAAGCGGTGTGCCCATGTGCTTGAGCGGAGTGTCGTTTATCAATCTTTCCTTTTCGGTATCCGGGAGTTTGTCGGTCATCGGGGTCTTGATGAACCCCGGCGCCACCGCATTGACCAGGATCGACCGGCTGGCCAGCTCCTTTGCCAGCGTCCTCGTGATGCCGATAATGCCGGCCTTGGATGCCGAGTAGTTCACCTGTCCGGCATTGCCGTTGATGCCGACCACGGAAGCGATATTGATGATCTTTCCGCGGCGGGCCCGCATCATGGTGCGCGCGGCTTCACGGCAGCAGAGAAACACGCCTTTGCAATTGATGTCGAGCACCAGATCCCAGTCCGTCTCTTTCATGCGCACCAGGAGCGTATCGCGCGTAATGCCCGCATTATTGACCAGGATATCGATGGTCTGGAAAGTACTGAGAAACGAGCTGAACATCGCTTCGACATCGGACGCCGAAGAGACATCGGCCTTGAACGCGCATGAAGAGGGCCCGAGCGCCCTGATCTCGGCTGCAACGGCTTCGGCGGCGGCAAAATCGATATCGCTGACGCCGACATCGCAGCCTGCCTGGGCAAGGCGGAGGGCGATCGCTCTCCCGATGCCGCGACCGCTGCCTGTCACCAGCGCTTTCCTGTTAAGTAATCCGAAATCGATTGTCATACCGTCTCCTTTGCCGGTCGCCTATCTTTTTTCGAGCAGAAAAGATAGGTTGGTTACCGTATCTGCCGCAACAACATTCAGTTTGTCACTGCACTTTCCTGCCAGGCCCCGGAGAACGCTGCCCGGTCCGGCCTCGACGCATAGATCGCACCCGAGGGCGGCAAGCGCTTCCATGGAATCGGCCCAGCGCACGGGCGAGACAAGCTGCCTGACCAGAAGTTCTTTTAACAGCGCCGGATTGTTTTCCGGCTTTGCGGTCACATTGGCAATGACCGGACATCGCGGTGCGCTGAAACGTATCGGCGCAAGCACGACGGCCATTTGGTCGGCCGCGTCCTGCATGAGCGGCGAATGGAACGCGCCGCTCACCTGCAGCGGCACCACTTTTCCGGCGCCCGCGGCCCTGAGTTTTTCGCAGGCATCACTCACCGCACCGGCTTCGCCGGAAATCACGGTCTGGTCAGGCGTATTTTCATTGGCGGTCACGACGATTCCCGAATGGACTTCCCGGAGCACTTCAGCGATGCGCGGCCTTTCCAAGCCGATGACTGCGGCCATGGTGCCGGGCTTTTTCGTTCCGGCAGCAGCCATGAGTTCGCCGCGCCGCGCCACGAGTCTGATTCCGTCCTCAAAAGAAATGACCCCGGCAGCATAGAGGGCGCTGTATTCGCCCAGCGAGTGGCCGGCCACGACCGACGGGACGCAGTCTTTTCCGGCGAGCAGATCGGCGATGGCCGCTTCAACCGCAAAAAGCGCAGGCTGGGTGTTGCTGGTGACGGTCAGCGTTTCGGCCGGTCCGGTGAAAATGATTTTCGTCAGCTCGCGTCCGAGAACAGCATCGGTCTGCAGCAGCCGTTTACGGACGCACTCAAACGAGTCAAACAGCTCTTTTCCCATGCCCACGGTCTGGGATCCCTGCCCGGGAAATAAAAATGCGTATTTCATGGATTGTTTCGTTCTTTAATTTGTAGGGGCGTAAAATTTTACGCCCCTACTTATTTTAAAACCGTACCACGGCGCTGGCTACCGCGAGTCCTCCGCCAAGCGATGTAAACAGCACGGTGGAGCCCTTTCTGACACGGCCGTCGGCCATAGCCTCATTGAGTGCCAGCGGTATCGAGGCGGAAGAGGTATTGCCGTAGTTTTCAATATTTACCACTATTTTTTCCTGCGGCAGCTTCATGGTATCGCGCATTGCGTTGATGATCCTTATATTCGCCTGATGCGGAATCAGATAATCAATATCACCGATTGTCAGACCTGCGGCAGCGATCGCCTTGTACGACATGTCAATCATCATGCGTACCGCATTCTTGAACACCTCACGGCCCTCCATGACCATGGTTCGGTTTTCACCCCATGCATTGCAATAGAGAATATTGCCGAGGGTTCCGTCGGCACCGAGGCAGGTGGAAAGAATGCCGGCATGCTCATCACCCGTTCCCCGCACCACCGCGGCTCCGGCGCCGTCGCCGAACAGTATGCAGGTGGCGCGGTCTTTGTAGTCGGTGAAGCGGGAGAGGATCTCGCTGCCGATAACCAGGATGTTCGTTCCCTGGCCGGCAAGAATAAAATTCTTTGCAAGCGATAAGCCGTATATGAATCCGGCGCATGCGGCCGAAATGTCGAAAGCGTAGGCATTCCTGCAGCCGAGCAATGCCTGTATGTGGCATGCCGTTGAAGGAAAAAAGGTGTCGGGGGTTACCGTAGCGCAGATGATGCCGTCAACCCGTTGCGGTGCAATGCCTGCCTTCTGGAGGGCAACGCGGGCCGCTTTGCTTCCGAGCTGCGCAGTGGTGACCGGACTTCCTTTCGGCACGATATGACGTTTCCGGATGCCGGTCCTCTCCACGATCCATTGGTCCGTCGTATCAACCATCTTTTCGAAATCACTGTTTGTCAATACCGTGTCCGGGACGCAGGTTCCAATGGACACGATATCCGCCTGTCTGAAGTTTCCCACGCTGTCAATAATCCTTCCTGTTGTTTAACCGGACGCATTCCGGCGCACCGCGCGGTCCGCCGCAAGGACTGCGCTGGCGATGGATCTGGGCGACGACCCGCCGTGCGCCTTCAGCACAATGCCTTTAATGCCCAGAAACGGCACCGCACCGTAATTTTCCGGATCAAGCACCGCCGTATACCGCCGCACCTCGCCGAGGAGTTCCGGTTTCTCCCGCTCAAGCACCGATGCGATGAGCAGGTGAATGCTTTCACAGGTCTTGAGCAGGGTGTTTCCGGCAAAACCGTCGCACACGACAACATCAGCCTCGCCGGAAAGAACCTGATTGCCTTCAATAAACCCGATGTAACCGGGGCATTTCCTGCGCAATACTTTATCGGCATCGCGGATCGAGGCGAACCCCTTGATCTTCTCCCTGCCGACATTGAGCAGCGCCACCGACGGGAATTTTTTATTGTACATCAGGCCGACATGCTCGAGCCCCATGAACGCAAAGGCGATCAGGTGTTCCTTACGGCATTTGAGATTCGCGCCGACATCGAGCAGGAGCACCGGTTTCTTCTGCATGGTCGGCAGGAAAGCGCCGAGAGCCGGCCGCGGCGCGCCCTTGCGTCTTCCTAAGATAAAGAGCGCGGCGCTCATGAGAATCGCCGTATCGCCCGCGCTCACCGAGGCATCGACCTTTCCCTCTTTTTGCAGGGTAATGCACCGTATGATCGATGAGTTCCGGCGATGACGCCAGACCCATATCCTCCGGCGCTCGTGCGGCGTCACCCGGTCCGGGCAATGGACAATTGCAAGGTGATCGCGGAAAGGACGGGCCGCTTCCGCCTCTTCGCTCAGGATCTGTTCTATGGTCGCCTGATCGCCGCAGAGCATGATGTGCGGCGGCGATTCACTTGTATGCAAGGCGTCAAGAACGCCCCTGATGGTGACGCGGCATCCGAAATCTCCGCTTTCAACGTCAACGGCGAGGCGTGTTCTTTCCATGAATCCTGCCTCTCAAACTCTCAAAGGAGCATTGATTATGCGCACGGTCACTCTTCCGGCGGCTTTACTTCAACACCGGCATAGTAGCCGCAGTTGGCGCAGACGCGGTGCGCGATCGTGGGTTGTTTGCAATGCGAACACAGGGTCGGTCTGGACGGCCGAAGCGCAAGATGGCTCCGCCGTTTATCACGCCTGGTTTTTGAGTGCCGTTTCTTGGGAACAGCCATAGTTTCCTCCTGAAAAGGTATTATCGCTTCCTGAATTTTTTCAATGCTTCCCACCGCGGATCGTTTCCGTTTTTTTCCGCAGTCCCGCTCTCCAGCGCAATTCCCTTGCAATCCTCGGAGCAGAGAGGTTTCAAAGGAAGCGAGGTCATGATCTCTTCGTAGATTGCAGGCCCGAGATCTACCTCAAGGTGCCGGCCGTCATAAAAAAAATCAACCGATTCATCATCCGTTGCCGGGCCGAACCTGTGCGGCTGCTCCTTTACGACGAGCCGCAGAGCACCGGACATCGGATATGCATATTGTGTAAGGCACCGGGAGCATTCCAGCGTAAAAGTGCCTTTAAACTGGAGATGCACATACAGAACCTGGCCCGAGCGGTCTATCGCCGCCTGACATGAAATCTTCTCCGAAAAAGGGGGAAGATCAGCTGTATAGGCTTCGAGACCGGTTGTCTGAACTACTGCCGAATGGCCGGCAGGCACTGTCCGAATATCGAGCACCATTGCTGCTTTTTAGCCTTTCGGGCATGCATATACGTACGAAAGCGCAAGGTCGTTAAAGATACTTCCTCTCCTCTTATTTTTTCAAGCATAAATAAAAAGCGTAAACTC